>CAYLJZ010000018.1:40132-42651 GCA_964384085.1 uncultured Desulfobacteraceae bacterium | reverse complement strand
TGCTCTCTTCGCAAAGCCCCGCAGAACTCATCGAACAGACTAAAAATCCTCCGACCACCAGGCAGAACAACCGTTGGAGACGTCTCATGTTGAACCTCCTTTTTTGCGAGATTGGCAATCCTGCTGAGTGGACCTCAGCATCCGGGAACCGTAAACGCCACGTAATATCCTAATTCGTGACTGACCGAAAACCCGTTTTCAGTCAGGAAATTCGAAGCACGAAATCCGAAGCAAGGACCAAAACCCAAAACGCTCCAATGACAGAAACAGTGTGTTTTCAGTCCGTTCTTTTTGTAATTTTGAATTTGATCATTTGAATTTATTTCGAATTTCCGACTTCGATATTTGAGTTTTGTCTGAATCACGCCAAGGCGTGATTTTCGTTCAGAGACTAATTCAATAGCAGATCCAACCGGTACCCGCAACACAAATACCTGTGGTCCAGCAATTCTCATTTTAGAAAAAACAGGCTTGTGGGAGCGGCTTTCCAGTCCCGCCGGGCGTGATGGCAAGATGCCACTCGCACAGCATGTTGACTCCAGGTCCCCTTCATGATGAGAATGGCCGGGCAAACAGGATTCCGCTTGTCTGTGCTGTGGATTTGTTGTAAGAACGATTCATGCTCTGGGACTTTTGATGAAATTCATTATCCGTCTTCAATCTCAAACTTTCAATCCTGTAAAACGTTAGGTGTGGCTAAAAGGTCCGTGGGGGTCTCTTTCCTAAAGGACGCAAATCCGTGAGTCATTGCAGAAATACGGCAGTGAGGTTGTTGAATAAGTGCCCCAACAGCTCCAGGAGATCCCCTCGATCAAAGCCGATGTCGCCCCTGCCTGTTCCTTGAACGTATTGAGGGTACAGGGAGCGTTCCACGGGGAGTTGAATTCTGTGTTGCGTCCTTTGGGAAAGAGACCCCCACGGACCGGTTTGTTGCCATCGCTTCTAAACAGTTACTTAATCTTCAATTTCAGGAGGACCTCCATGTTTCGGACAAAGATGACAGAGATGCTGGGCGTGCAATACCCCATCGTCGGGGGCACCATGATGCATATCTCCACGGCCGAATTTACCGCCGCCATCTCCAATGCCGGAGGCCTGGGCATTCTTGCTTCGGCTATCTACATGAGCCGGGAGGCCTTTGGGGAGGCCCTGGATCAGCTTCTGGATTTGACAGAACGGCCCTTTGCGGTCAATCTCAATCTCTTTCCCATGATGCGTCCTATCGACAATAATGATTATCTGGATGTTCTGCTGGAGAAGGGGGTCAAGATCGTTGAGACATCCGGGCATTCTGCACCGGAAGCGCTGTGCGCCCGGTTCAAGGAGGCGGGCCTGACCTGGATGCACAAATGCGTGGGGGTCCGGTATGCCCTCAAGGTCCAGGAAATGGGCGCGGACATGATCACCGTGGTGGGCTATGAAAACGGGGGCGCCACCGGCAAGCTGGATATCGGCACCCTCGTGCTCGTTCCCCGGGCAGTGGAGAGCCTCTCTGTGCCAGTGATCGGGGGCGGAGGGGTCTCAAACGGGAGAGGCATCGTGGCATTGCTGGCCCTGGGGGCGCAGGGCGTCATTATCGGCACGCGGTTGCTCACCACCAGGGAGGCGCCTATTCATGAGGCACTCAAAAATGCCCTTGTCCAGGCAAGCGAACTGGACACCATGCTGGTCATGCGCTCCATCGGGGCCACCCACCGGGTCTGGACCAATGCAGCAGCCAGAAAAATTACGGAGCTGGAGGCCAGCCAGGCCGGTCTCCCTGAGATCCTCACCATCGCTGCGGGCGAAAAGGCCAAAAAAATGTACAGAGAAGGCGACCTGGATGCCGGGATTATCTCCTGCGGACAGGGGGTCGGCATGGCCCACGATATCCCCACGGTCAAGGAGCTTTTTGACCGAATGATGTCCGAAGCCGCAGCGGTCGCAAAGGGACTGGCAGGAAATTAAGGTGAACGCCTGAACCTAAAATATCTGCTTCACCCGGTAGCCTGCGTTCCGCAACTTGTCCACGAGATCTCGAGCGTGGTCGTGCCCGCGGGTCTCGAGGTTCAGGACCACGCGAGATACGCCAATCGGGTTCTCCAGGTCCAGCCGGTCATGAAAAATATGGAGGATATTGGCCTTTTCACGGGCAATAATTCCAAGAAGGGCGTGCAGAACGCCGGGTGCGTCCGCGACATTGACCTCCAGCCTGACCAGCCTTCCAAGTTTGATAGATCCTCTTTCGAGGATGCGGTCGATCGTATTCAGTTCGATGTTGCCGCCGCTGATAATCAGGATGTACTGCTTTGCCCGTGTAACGATTCGACCATCCAGAAGGGCCGCAAGAGGGGTCGCGCCCGCCCCCTCGGCGATGACATTGGCCTTGTCCATCAGGTTTAGAATGGCACCGGCAATCCCTTCTTCTTCTACCAGGACCATTTCGTCCACATATTTCTGAATGACAGGGAATGTGATGTCGCCGGGCCTGTTTACAGCGATGCCATCGGCCAGGGTAGGCGAGACAGCGACCGTGACAG
>CAYLJZ010000018.1:0-40032 GCA_964384085.1 uncultured Desulfobacteraceae bacterium | reverse complement strand
ATCGGCCAGGGTAGGCGAGACAGCGACCGTGACAGGGGAATTCTTTTCGAGGGACTTGACCGTTGACGGGCAGCTCTTCGTCTGAACACCGATGATGCGGACATGCGGACACCGTGTCTTAAGGACAATGGCGATCCCGGCGATCAGCCCGCCCCCGCCGACCGGGACCACAACCGCCGCATCGGGCCCTATCCCGTCTAAAAGTTCCAGGCCGATGGTGCCCTGCCCTGCAATGATTTGTGAATCGTCGAAGGCCGGGATGAAAATCTTTTTTCTGTCCCTGCACAGTTCTTCAGCATGGGCGCAGGCATCGTTGTAATGGGCGCCGCAAAGGGCCACCTCTGCCCCGTATTCCTTTACAGAAAGGAGCTTTCGAAGGGAGACGTCTTCAGGCATCACCAGGGTGGACGCAATACCCAGCCGGGCCGATGCCCAGGCAATGCCCTGGGCATGGTTGCCGGCCGATGCGGCGATAACCCCTTGTCGTTTCTCTTCAGGCTGCAGTTGGGAGAGACGGTTGTAGGCCCCCCGCACCTTGAACGCCCCGGTCTCCTGGAGATTCTCGAGTTTGAGTAAGATTTCAGAGCCCAGCATTCGAGTGAAATAGCCCGACCGAACCAGGGGGGATGGCTCAATCACACCCTTCAACCGCTCGCCAGCCCTCTCGATATCCTTAACAGTTGGAACCATGCCGGTTATCCGCCGAAGGCCCTTTGGAACACATCCTGATAGGTCGCTAATGCCGCTTTCCCAAAACAGACAAAGACCACCTCTTTTAAGGTCTCGTTCCCTTCAAGAAAGCGCCTGGTTTCCCGCATGGCAATCTCAGTGGCCTTTTCCAGCGGAAAACGGTAGGCGCCGGTGCTGATGGAGGGAAAGGCAATGGTCCTGGAACCCACGTCCACTGCCGCTTGAAGACTGTTCCGGTAGCAGCTGGCAAGGAGGGCCTCCTCATTTTTGTGGCCCCCGGACCAGACAGGGCCTACGGTGTGAATGACCCATCTGGCAGGGAGGCGGTACCCCTTGCTCACCCTGGCCTCCCCGGTCGGACACCCCCCGATCTGCCGAGTCTCCTCCAAGAGCTCGGGACCGGCCGCACGATGAATGGCCCCGTCAACGCCTCCGCCTCCCAGAAGCGTGGTATTGGCTGCATTGACAATGGCATCCACCGGTTGCTTCGTGATGTCTCCCTCAATGATCCGGATCCTCTGTTTCATGTCGATTACCTCCACATGCGCGCGTGAATCTGGATGCTGAATCCTGTTCAGAATTGAATAACGTGATTTTTTGATTGCGTCAAGCCAATTGAACCGTGATTAGCAATTCTTATTATGAGGCGGAGCCGGTTTCAACATGCTGTGTGAGTGGCATCTTGCCATCCCGCCCCAAGATAGGCGGGACTTGGAAGCCGGTCCCACATGGCTATTTTCCCAAAATGAGAATTGCTGAACCCTGATTGCCCGGGAGGGTGCTGTCTCTCACCTGGGTCGCCTCTGGTCCCAAAAGGAGGAGGCATAATCAGGACAGCGAATGTTGAAAGCCACACGCGATGAGAATGAGCACGATTTCTCTATCGTCGACGCTCAAAATTCAATTTAAGGATCCCATACATATAGTGGTTGCGTTATCTGTGACCACATGATATTGAACCCATCACAATGGATCCGAGACGCCCCAAAAAATGCTCTCCAAATAGCTTGTTTTCCTGTTTTTTTTCTTGACAAACCCCCTTTTTTTGATGATAGTGGCACAAAGTGCAACAAACTGCCATAGAGTGGCACGAAAATCATGTTTAGAGGCCGTTCAAACCATATCCTTGATGATAAGGGTCGGCTCGCCATTCCGACGAGATTCCGGGAGGTATTGGACCGGAAGGGGGATGACTGTCTGGTGGTTACCAGTATGGATAGATGCCTCTGGGCGTTTGCCAAAAACGATTGGCAGTCCCTTGAAGACAAAGCAGCCAGTATGTCCATATTTGACAGGGCAACCATTGATCTTTTCAGGGGGTTTATATCCTCTGCAGTAGAATGTCGAATCAAGAACGGCAGAATCACACTTCCGCCCAGTCTAAAGGAGGATGCGGGTCTTGAAAAAGAGGTGGTGCTCGCCGGGCAACTGAAGAAGTTTGAAATCTGGGACAGGGAACGGTGGGAAGAGGAGTTTAGCAGGGTCAAGAACTCCTTCCCTGAGTCCAGCCCGTCCCTGTTGGAATTGCGGCTTTAACAGGCTGAATCTTGGACTCACCTCACACACCGGTGCTTGTGGAGGAGGTTGTCAAGCATCTTGTCCATCTCGCTGAAGGGACATATGTGGATGGGACTGCTGGCGCCGGCGGACACAGTGAAGCGATTCTGAAAAAGCTGGCCGGCAAGGGTCGCCTCATCTGCCTGGATAGAGATCCGGAAGCTGGTCATCTGTCCAGAATGCGATTGGCCGCTTTTAGCAACGTATGCGTCATCAGGGCGAATTTTGCCGATTTAACTGAGGTACTTCAGGACCTCAACCTCAAAAGCGTCGAGGGCGTTTTGTTGGATCTGGGAATGTCCTCCTATCAGCTTGAGAAATCCGGCAGGGGATTTAGCTTCAGCAGAGGGGAGCCTCTTGACATGAGAATGAATCCCGAAAACGAGGTGACTGCACGTCACCTTGTGAATGAGCTCGCTGCACAGGATCTCGAAGAAATACTGAGAGATTATGGAGAGGAAAAGAGAGCCCGATCGATTGTCAAGGCCATTGTTCACGCGCGCGAAAAGGACCCGATCGAGACCGCCTCCCGATTAGCTGCCGTGATTGAAGCAGCATATCCCAGACCTCGCCAACGCAGATTCAGACATCCTGCAACCAAGACATTTCAGGCACTCAGAATAGCTGTCAACCGAGAACTTCAGAGCCTCGACACTTTTCTCGATAGAATCCCGTCGCTGTTGAGCACTGGCGGAAGGCTGGTGGTGTTGTCTTACCACTCGCTGGAAGACCGGCGGGTCAAACAGGCCATGGTGGGTTGGGAACAGACATGCACCTGCCCTCCTGATTTTCCTCGGTGTGTCTGTGGAAAGGTACCCCTTTTCAGGCGTCTGTTCAGAAAGGGCCTGAAACCGGGTCAGAAAGAGCTTGAAAACAATCCGAGAGCACGCAGTGCCGTTATGAGGGCTGCAGAAAGGGTCACGCCATGACAAGACCGGAGAAACTATCCAGCATGATGACCTCCCGCAATGCAAGGACAGGCGTTCGGCTCAAAAATTGTCGGCTCAAGAGGCGCCGGTTCCATGTCACGCGAAAACAGGTTGTTCTAATTACCTTGATGCTCTTCATTTCGATGGGGACAGGAATCGGCTATGTGTGGTCCAACTTTGAAAGGACCCAGATCGGGTATGACGTGAGCCAGTTAAATAAAGAAGAGATGCGGCTCAGGGAGATCAACCGAAAACTGCGATTGGAACTGGCCCTGTTGCGATCCCCTCAGAATCTGGAATCCAAAGCGGTCAACGAATTAGGGCTCAGGCAACCCACCCCTGAACAGATTGTCATGTTGCCATGAAGGTTGCGGAAAAAAAATGGATCCGATTTCGCATTTATGGGGTCGCTGTTTTTTTTCTCCTCGGTTTCAGTACCATATTCGCCAGGGCCTTTCAGCTCCAGGTCATCCAAAAAGATTATTTGCAGGGTACTGCTGAAAACGGCATTATCGGCACTGCCCCACTTCCTCCCGATCGCGGCATCATCTATGACAGGGAAGGTAATGAACTGGCGGTCAGCGTCCAGGTAGGGTCTGTTTTCGCACATCCAAAGCAGATCAAGGACAAAAAAGCGGCAGCCAAACACCTTTCCCGTATCCTGGATGAAAAAGAGGCCGGCCTCCTCAAGATCCTTTCGAGCAACCGGACATTTGAATGGATCAAGCGGAAGATACCCCCGGAGCAGAGCCGAAAGGTGGCGGAGTTGAAGATAGAGGGACTCGGCGTAACCGCCGAGTCCAAGCGGTACTATCCGGGTCGGGAAACGGGGGCTCACCTGATCGGTTTTGCCGGGACCGACAATCAGGGGTTGGAAGGGCTTGAAAAGCAATATGACGTCCCATTGAAGGGACCCGCGCGCCGGCTGGTGTGGATGCGGGACGCCCTGGGCAGGCCCTTTTCCATTAACAAGCCCATCTCTTCCGGCC
The DNA here is from genome assembly GCA_964384085.1 of uncultured Desulfobacteraceae bacterium. Taxonomy (GTDB): domain Bacteria; phylum Desulfobacterota; class DSM-4660; order Desulfatiglandales; family Desulfatiglandaceae; genus AUK324. The sequence continues at coordinate 35,867 of CAYLJZ010000018.1, read as the reverse complement.
AGGGGATGCACCACCTGGTCCTCACGATTGACAAGGATATCCAGTACAAGGCCCAGGAGGCGCTGGAAGCTGCGGTGACAAATAGCAGGGCCGTGGGGGGGCAGTGCCTCATCGTTGATCCTGCGACCGGCGAAATACTGGCAATGGCCGTAGTCCCGGCATTCAATCCGAACCTTTTTCACAAGTGCCGCCCGGATCAGTGGCGGAACCGGGTCATTGCCGACTGCTTTGAGCCAGGGTCTACCATGAAGCCGTTTGTCGCAGCGGCGGCCCTGGAGGAATCTGTCGTGACGCCCATGTCCGAGTTTTATTGCGAGCAGGGAAAGTACAGCGTCGGCGGCAGGGTGGTCCACGATACCCACAAGTACGGCACATTGACCGTATCGGATATCATTATTCACTCCAGCAACATAGGGGCCATCAAGATAGGCCAGAAGCTCGGATACGCAAAATTCTGCGATTATCTAAAACGATTCGGGTTTTCTCAAAAAACCGGCATCGATATCTCAGGCGAAAGAGAGGGATTTGTCCGATCGCCCAAAACTGCAAAAAGAATCGATCAGGCAACGGTGTATTTTGGGCAGGGGGTCACCACCACGTCTTTACAACTGGCGATGGCTATGGGAGCCATTGCGAATGGAGGAAATCTGATGCGTCCCTTCGTTGTCAAAAAGATCGTCGATGAATCAGGCCGTGTGGTCGAAGAGACAGAGCCTCAGATTGTAAGGCGGGTCATCTCTGTCCAGACAGCAAAAACGGTCACGCGTATGCTCGAGGGGGTTGCGGGGAGCCATGGAACAGCTAAACGGGCAGCTATAGCGGGATATCAGGTGGCGGGGAAAACAGGGACCTCCCAGAAGGTCGATCCTGCCACCAAACGCTATTCCAAGAGCAAATATGTCGCCACCTTTGTGGGCTTTGTCCCCTCGGATCGGCCACGGCTCTTGATTTCCGTGTCGATCGACGAACCGAAGGGGATGACATACGGGGGGCTGGTAGCCGGGCCTGTATTTAAGGAGGTAGGGTCGTGGGTCCTCAATCACCTGGGGGTCAATCCCGATCCGGACCTTCTCACAGTGACTGCTGAGACCGGCCTGGAAAAAAGTCTTAAAGATCTCCGTGACGATGTGGAGAAACGGCCTGAATTGCCTGAAGTGAGGGAGCTCGCCGAGCAACTCCTGGAGGGGTACCTCCCCGACTTCAAGGGGATGGGAATGAGAGAGGTGCTGAAGAAGGGGAGGTCCCTGGGCCTGAAGGTATCCCTGGAGGGATCAGGTCTGGCCGTGGCCCAGAATCCGGAGCCCGGATCCCCCATCAAGACCCTGGATACGGTTACGGTAAGCTTCAACCCTCCAGGACCGTCTTGACCGTTCCCTTAGGCTGATGAGACTGCAAAAAATTAAAAAGGGACAGAGGGAATCTGATGCGACTGAGGGACCTCATCGACGGTATGACCATAGAGGATTTTCAAGGGGACCCCGACTTGAAGATCTCCGGCATTGCCTACGATTCCCGTCGCGTACAGCCGGGGAATCTTTTCGTCGCGCTTCGAGGGCATCGGCAGGATGGCCACGATCACATCGAGGATGCGGTCTCAAGGGGAGCGGCGGCCGTTGTAGTGGAACAGCCCCCTTCTACCGGCGGTGAGAGACAAACAAACGGCGTCGCCATGATCCGGGTCTCAGACGCGCGCAGAACGCTGTCCCGGCTGGCGGTCCGGTTTTTTGATGCCCCGTTTAAGACCATGCGGCTGATTGGCATCACCGGTACGAACGGGAAGACCACTACGGCGTATCTGCTGGAATCGATTCTCCTTGCGGCGGGGAAGGTGCCCGGTGTGATAGGCACGATCAATTATCGATTTCCGGGCCACGTCCTGGAGGCGCCGGTTACCACGCCTGAATCCCTCGACCTGATGCAGACCCTGCGGCGCATGGCGGACAGTGCGGTTACGGATGTGGTGATGGAAGTTTCCTCCCATTCCCTGGATCAGGGAAGGGTCCGGGATTGTCCCTTTCAGGTGGCTGTGTTCACCAACCTGTCGCAGGACCATCTGGACTATCACCAGACCATGGAGGCCTATTTTGATGCAAAGACACGGCTTTTTGCAACCTCCGCGAAAAATGGGGCTATCGGTCCTGTCTGGGCCGTGATCAATGCCGATGATCCAAAGGGACAGGAACTGATCCATCTGACGAAGGCCCGGGTCGTCACCTATGGGAGGGAAAAAGGGTGTCTCATTCGGGCTGAAAACATCCGCCTCAGCCGCGCCGGCCTGAAGGCCAGGCTCATCACCCCGGCAGGGGAAAGAGACATCGCCTCTCTCCTCATCGGAGCGCACGATATTTACAACATCATGGCTGCGGCCGGGACCGCCTGGGCCTTGGGCATTGACCTTGAATCCATACACTCCGGCATCCTTCGGCTCAGAGGGGTCCCCGGCCGCCTCGAAACGGTGCAAAATCGCCTCGGCCTGACACTGATCGTCGATTACGCCCATACGCCGGATGCTCTCCTGAAGGCCCTGCAGGCTGTGAGGGCGCTGACTGCCGGTCGAGTGATAACGGTCTTCGGATGCGGGGGCGACAGGGACAGGGGGAAACGGAAAGAGATGGGTCGCATAGCAGGAATGGGAAGCGACAAGGTTTTTATCACCTCGGACAATCCTCGCACCGAAGATCCCGCTGCCATCGCCTCCCAGATCGAAGCGGGCGTCATTGAATCCGGGTCCACAGAGTATGTACTCGATCTGGATCGTAACCAGGCCATTCAGCGTGCAGTCAAGATGGCAGGGAACGAGGACCTGGTCCTGATTGCAGGAAAGGGCCACGAGACCTACCAGATTATCGGGACTTTAAAAAGGCCCTTCGATGATCGCGCGGCAGCTGCCGACGCGGCGAATGCGTCTGACTGAGAAACTTATGCCGATCCGCTGGGGCGACATAACGCTAAAAGAAATCCTCGAACCTATCGCCGGAACCCTGATTTCAGGGGCTCCGGAAACCATTCTCACGGGGATCAGTACCGATTCGAGGACCACACGGGAGGGGGAGCTGTTCTGGGCACTGGTCGGCGAGATCTATGACGGTCATGACTTTGCCCTAAAGGCCATGGAAAAAGGGGCCGCGGCGATGGTGGTTGAACGCGAATGGCTTCGTTCGCAAGGGGCCGAAAAGGGGCTTGATTCCAAACTGTCGCGGTTAGAGGACCGGGCGGTCATTTCCGTGGCGAATACCTTGAAGGCCCTGGGGGATCTGGCTGCATGGTGGCGCCGTCGACACGCTGTCAAGGTCGTTGGAATCACCGGGAGTTCGGGCAAGACAACGACCAAGGAAATGACGGCGGCCATCCTTGAACTGGGTCGCAGAACCCTCAGAAATCGAGGCAACTTCAACAACCTTATCGGGCTGCCGCTCACGCTCCTTCAACTGGAGAGGGAACATGAATGTGCCGTCCTGGAAATGGGGATGAACCATCCCGGAGAAATTGCCCGGCTGACTGACATAGCAGACCCGAATGTGGGAGTTATCCTCAACGTGGGGATGGCCCATCTCGAGGGGCTGTCGGACCTTGACGGGGTTGCACGGGCAAAGACCGAGATGATGGAGAGAATCTCGTCGAGGGGTCTCATGATCTTGAACGGCGACGATGCGCCCCTGATGCGCAGGGCCTCTCTCTTTTCAAAGCCGAAGATGACCTTCGGCCTCGGGAACGGAAATGATGTCAGGGCAACCTCCATTGAAAATGAAGGGCCGAAGGGGACCCGGTTCCTGCTGGAATACCGCGGCTCAGCCTGGCCGGTACGCATCAGGGTCCCTGGGACGCATCATCTGAAAAACGCCCTGGCCGCGGCTGCCGTCGCCCTCAGCCTGGATGAACCGGTGGAACATATCGTAAAGGGCCTGGAGAAGTTCACGGCGATCAGGGGAAGGTTCGACATGATATCCCTTGAGGGGGGAATCCTTCTTGTCGATGATACCTACAATGCCAATCCGTCCTCCCTCGGCGCAGCCATCGACTCGGTTGGATCGCTGGTGCAAGAGGGCGGGAAGATCATCGTGGGCTTGGGGGAAATGCTGGAGCTCGGGGATGCCGCGATTCACGCCCACAGGGAGGCCGGCAGCAAGGTTGCGAAGGGAGGCGTCTCGTGGTTTTACGCCATGGGCGACCATGCCCGATACCTGATAGAGGGGGCCCGAGCGGCGGGCATGCCTGAGGATCGTCTGAAGGTCGTAAGGACCCATGATGAAATGGTAAAGGAAATCAGCCAGGTCATGGCGAGGGGAGATCTGATTCTTCTGAAAGGCTCACGAAGGATGCAGATTGAAAAGGTGGTAGAAGGGCTGCGTGGCGGCGCGCAGGGTGACCACGGTACAGATGGCACAGGGCATGCGCCATAGCGTACAGCAAATGGCACAGGGAGGACTTCAGGAAAGGCCCTTCGCCTCGAGAGAGAGCCGTCGCGACAGGAACCGATTGACCGGAGCTTCTCTGATCAAGGCAGGGAAGAGCAGGGATTCAAAGACCGCTGAAGGGGGAAAGGCCGTCATGGGGATCGCAAAGAAGGTGCTGGTGGTGGATGATGAGAAGGGGATGAGGTTTTTGCTGTCGGAGGTCCTTCAAAACCAGGGCTTCGAGGTAAGCCTTGCAAAAGATGGTCAGGAATCCCTCGACAAGCTTGCAAACGACCGCTTTGACCTGGTCGTCACCGACATCAACATGCCCAGGCTGGATGGCGTCGCCATGCTAAAAAGCATGAAGAGGACCGGCCGCAATGAAAAGGTCATTATCATGACGGGAGATCCTTCAGATCAGAGGCTGTATGACACGGAAATACCAGATGGCGCAACCCGCCTCTTCAAGCCGTTCGGGATTGGGAATTTCCTGAGTGTGGTGTTTTCCGCCATCGGCAACGGAGCCAACAGGATCGGAGGGAAACAGCCCTGGGAGTTTACCCTATGAGGATACGAAGGGCCCTGTGACATGCTGTATAAACTCATATATTTTTTCCATACCGAGCTGTCATGGCTGAACGTCTTTAGATACATCACGTTCAGGACGATCCTTTCGAGCCTGACCGCTCTGGTCATCTGTTTTGTCTTTGGGCGATGGGTCATTCGAAAACTCAGGGCCCTGCAGGTGGGGCAGCAGATTCGGGAGGATGGGCCACCGGATCATAAATCCAAGGCCGGGACCCCGACCATGGGAGGATGTCTGATCCTCCCGACGGTTGTCCTTGCGACCCTCCTCTGGGCCGACCCAGCCAATATCTTTATCTGGCTCGTCACATTCGTGGCCCTCTTTTTCGGGGGAATCGGTTTTGCCGATGATTATCTGAAGGTATCGCGGAAAAATAGCAAGGGCCTGAGGGCGGCTGCCAAGTTTTCACTCCAGATATTTGGCGCCTTTCTCGTAATCCTGGTCCTCTATCTCTATCCGGCGTTTGACTCCCATCTCAATATCCCCTTTTTGAAGAACATATCGCCTGATCTGGGAATCGGGTATATCCCCTTTGCTATCTTCATTATTGTGGGTACGTCCAATGCCGTCAACCTGACAGACGGCCTGGACGGGCTGGCCATCAGTCCCCTCATCGTGGCCTTTGCCAGCTACCTGGTCTTTGCCTACCTGGCAGGGAATATCAAGACCGCTTCGTATCTTCAGATACCCTATATTTCCGGGGTCGGCGAAATATCGGTCCTTTGCGGCGCCCTGGTGGGAGCCGGGCTCGGATTTCTCTGGTACAATGCCTATCCTGCGGAGATCTTTATGGGCGACGTGGGTTCTCTGCCGTTAGGGGCCGTCCTGGGCACGGTGGCCGTTATCACCAAACAGGAACTGGTGCTCATCCTGGTCGGCGGTCTTTTTGTATTTGAGGCGCTTTCTGTCATTTTCCAGGTGACGTATTTCAAACTGACAGGGGGGCATCGAATCTTCCGCATGGCGCCGATCCATCATCATTTCGAGCTGAAGGGATGGCCTGAACCGAAGGTGATTGTCCGTTTCTGGATTATCGCCATCGTCCTGGCCCTCCTGTCCATCGGCACCCTGAAGTTGAGGTAAAGAGCATGGCAACGTCCTCCATTCAGAAATCCAGCGCACCATCCGCCCTGTCGACGGGACCCGATGCCAGGGTCTTGATTGTTGGTCTTGGCATATCGGGGCTCTGGACCGCGCGATGGCTGCTGCAGCGGGGGGCCCGCGTGACGGTCAGCGACATGAAAAAGCCATCGGAGCTGGACCCTGCCACGGTAAAGGAACTCACGGAAGCGGGCGTTGAACTGGAGACCGGAGGGCACCGAAAAGAGACCTTTCTAAACGCCGATACGATTGTCGTGAGTCCGGGCGTGCCCCATGATATGCCGCTGCTCCGTTCGGCACGCAGAAAAAACATTCCGGTGATCGGCGAAATGGAATTGGCAAGCCGTTTTATAGACACCCCCATCATCGCAGTAACCGGCACGAACGGCAAGACCACGGTGACCGCGCTGTTGGGCGAGCTTCTGAAAAACGCCGGAATGAAGGTCTTTGTGGGGGGCAACATCGGCACGCCCCTGATCGCCTATGCCGCCGGAAAGCAGGATGCAGACTATCTGGTCGTGGAGGTCAGCAGTTTTCAATTGGATACCATCGAAACCTTCTCCCCCTTCATTTCGATCATCCTGAACATCACGCCCGATCATCTGGACCGCTATACGGATGAGGAGGGCTACCTTCGATCGAAGCTGAGGATCTATGAGAATCAAGGCCCCGGGAGCTATCTGATAGTTAACGACGATGACCGAAGGCTTTCTTCTCTTCGTCCCGCCTCGGGGGTCACGCCCCTTCGATACGGCCTCGCACCAAGGGAAGGGTTGAATGCCTTCTTGGAAGAGGGGACGGTGAGGGTGGGCCTTTCCGGGGAGCCCACACACTGTTTTTCCCTGGACCGCTTCTCCCTCCCGGGCCTTCACAACCAGGAGAACCTCCTGGCGGCCCTCCTGGTCGGCGTGATTCTCGAGATCGACGCCGGGATTATGCAGGGCGCCATCGATCGGTTCAGGGGACTTCCCCACAGGATTGAATATGTGGGCGAGGTGGAGGGGATCCGCTTTTACAATGACTCAAAGGCAACCAATGTGGACGCGGCCAGGCGCGCCATCGCCAGTTTTGACGATTCAGTGATACTGATTGCCGGAGGCCGGCACAAGGGTGCGGACTACGGGCCATTGGTGAGCGCAGGAAAAGAGAGGCTCAAGGGCGCTGTGTTTTTGGGAGAGGCCAGGGAACTCCTGTCGAAGGCCTTTGAAGATGCTGTCCCCTATGTCGCCGTGAACCAAATGAAGGAGGCAGTGACAACGGCCTTTTCTATGGCGGAACCGGGGGATGTGGTCCTTCTCGCCCCTGCATGTTCCAGCTTTGATATGTTTTCGAATTACCAGCAAAGGGGCGATGTGTTCAAGGCGGCAGTGAAAGGGCTGGGTCATGACTGAGAAAAAGACAGCCGATTCGGGATACGACTACATGATTTTGGTCCCTGCCATCCTTCTCATCACCCTGGGCCTGATTGCCGTCTACAGCGCCAGTTCCAATCTGGCGGAACACCGTCTGGGAGATAGTTACTACTACCTCAGAAGGCAGGTCGTGTTCTGTCTGATCGGCGCGGGGATGATGATTGTGGCCCGATATATCCCCTGCACCCTGTACGCAAAACTGGTTTACCCCCTCCTTCTGATAAGCCTCTCACTCCTGGCCCTCCTCTTTGTTCCGGGCCTGGGCCACCGAGTAGGAGGGGCCTCTCGATGGCTCGGTTTCGGCGGCGCTACATTTCAGCCATCTGAACTGGCAAAATTTTCACTGGCTGTTTATATGGCCTACTCCATGTCCAAGAAGGGGAAAGACATGGCGACCTTTACAAAGGGCCTCATGCCCCATCTTGTGGTTGCCGGCCTGTTCATACTGCTCATCCTCCGCCAGCCGGACCTGGGGACGGCCGTAATTATCGCCGCGTGGATCATGATCTCCCTCTTTGTGGGAGGGGTCCGAATGTATCAGATCGTCGGCATGATTCTCCTCGCTGCGCCGGCACTGATCTGGCTGATCTGGCAGGCTGATTATCGGATCAGGAGGATGCTGGCCTTCCTGAATCCGTGGGACGATCCCAGGGGAATCGGTTTCCAGATCATCCACTCCTTTCTGGCGTTCGGTTCCGGAGGGATCTTTGGAGCAGGATTGGGGAACAGCAAGCAGAAACTCTTTTATCTCCCCGAACCCCATACGGATTTTGCCCTCTCCATCATCGGTGAGGAATTGGGTCTCGTGGGGGTCGCATCCGTTATCTTCCTTTTTGGAATGCTGATCACAGGGGGAATACGGGCAGGGCTTAAGGCCAAGGACCTTTACAGCACCTACCTGGCGGTCGGGCTGACAGCGTTTATAGGGCTCCAGGTGCTCATCAACATGGCGGTGGTCATGGGATTGCTCCCTACAAAGGGACTGACCCTTCCTCTCATCAGCTATGGAGGCTCGTCGCTGCTGATCACCCTTGCAAGCATCGGCGTGCTGTTGAACATCTCGTCGAGGAACTGAGGCATCGCTTTAGGTGTGTGAAAAAGGTCCGTGGGGGTCTCTTTCCCAAAGGACGCAAATTCTTGAGTCATTGCAGGGATACGGCAGTGAGGTTGTTAATGGAGATGAAAGGGATGAAGGTCCAATTTTGAACATCCAACGGTCAATGGTGAAAGGGGAATGATGCCGGGATTCCGACTGGCCATCGCCGGGGGAGGCACAGGAGGACACCTTTTTCCGGGAATTGCAGTGGCGAAGGCGCTGAAGACACGGATGGAGGACGCGGAAGTCCTTTTTGTGGTCGGTCGAAGGCGGATGGAAACCGACATTTTGTCCCGAGCCGGATTCGAGGCCGTCTCCATCGATGTGGAAGGGATAAAGGGTCGCGGCTGGAAAAAGGGGCTTCCCGTGATCTTCAGTCTGCCAAAAAGCCTCTTCCAGTCAGCCTCCATTATTCGACGGTTTTCGCCCTCTGCTGCCCTTGGCGTAGGGGGATATTCGGCCGGGCCCTTCTGCATCACCGCCAAATGGATGGGGATTCCCACGGCCATACATGAACAGAATTCGTACCCTGGGGTGACGAATCGGCTCCTCTCCAGGATCGTGGACCGCATCTTTATATCTTTCGACGAAAGCAGGTCCTGCTTCAAGAAAAGAGAGCCGATACTCACCGGCAATCCGGTGCGGCAGGAACTTTTTCTCCCCCGTCCGCGGCCTGAGGGGAGTCATAGCTTCACGGTGCTGGTGGTGGGAGGGAGCCAGGGGGCCCAGGCTGTCAATCGCCTATTTGCCGAGGCCCTTCACGCTCTGCGGGAGAGGGGACGGACGCTATGCGTCATTCACCAGGCCGGAAAAATGGATTACGAGCGGGTCGTAGAGGACTACCGTGCCAGGGGACTCGATGGGGAGATCTTGCCGTTCATTGCCGATATGGCCTCGGCGTACGCCAGGGCGGATATCGTGGTGAGCAGGGCAGGGGCCAGCACCATTTTTGAGCTGGCTGCAGTGGGGAAGCCATCCCTTCTGATCCCCTACCCCTTTGCAACCAACCGTCATCAGGAAATCAATGCCGGCGCCCTGGTTCGAAAGGGGGGCGCGGAAATGATGCTTCAGGAAGACCTGAACGCCGACAGATTGGCCGATGCGTTGACGCGATATATGGACAACCGGTCGCTCCTTCGGGAGATGGGAGAGCGGGCCCGTCAACTCAGCAGGCCGGATGCGGCGAAGGCGATCGTAGACCAGTTGGTGGAGATGGCGCTTTAATTGACGATTGGCGATTGAAAATGGTGTGAAAAAAGAGAGAAAAGGGCCGCCGTTGGCGGGTTGAGACATGACAAAATTTGGGAAGGCGAGTCATATCCATTTTGTAGGGATCGGGGGCATCGGCATGAGCGGTCTGGCCGAACTCCTTATCAATCTGGGCTATGAGGTCAGCGGGTCCGACCTGAGGGCCACGAGTGTCACCAGGCGCCTGGGGGCCCTTGGTGGGAGCGTGTTCGAGGGCCATCACGGAGATCACATTGCGGGGGCCGATGTGGTGGTTTATTCATCGGCCGTGGCAGCGGACAACCCCGAACTTTCAGCGGCGAGGGAACGCCATATCCCTGTCATCCCCAGGGCCGAGATGCTGGCGGAACTGATGCGGCTCAAATTTGGCGTGGCCATCGCCGGGGCCCACGGCAAGACCACCACCACATCCATGGTCGCCTCAATTCTGACATGCGGGCAACTCGACCCCACCGTGGTGATCGGAGGGAGGCTCGACATCTGGGGCGGCTCCAATGCCAAACTGGGACAGGGAGATATCCTGGTCGCCGAGGCCGACGAAAGCGACGGGTCCTTCCTGGCCCTGTCCCCAACCATTGCCGTGGTCACCAACATCGATCATGAGCATATGGACCATTATGGAGACATGGAGGCCATTCGGCAGACATTTGTCGATTTCATCAATAAGGTCCCGTTTTACGGCACGGCCATCCTTTGTCTGGATAACGAGGAAATTCAGTCGGTTATCCCCAGGCTTAAAAAGAGATGCGTGACCTACGGCATGAGCCCGCAGGCGGATATTCAGGGAAAGGACCTGGAAAAAGAGCAGTGGGGCACCTCCCTCGAGGTCCTCTGCCGTGGTCGTTCCATAGGGAGGCTGACCGTCGGAATGCCCGGAGAGCACAATGTCCTGAATGCCCTGGCAGCCGTGGCGGTGGGCCTTGAACTGGAGGTGGAGTTCGAGGTTATCAAGGAGGGCCTCAGGGCCCTTGGAGGACTTGCCCGGCGCCTTCAGGTCAAGGGAGAAAAGAAGGGCGTCCTCCTTCTGGACGACTATGGACATCATCCTACGGAGATCATGGCAACCCTCAAGACGGTCAAGGGATGCTGGCCCGACAGGCGCCTCATTGTGGCCTTTCAGCCGCACCGGTTCACGCGGACTCACGCACTTCTGGACCGATTCGCCATCTCGTTCAATGATGCGGACATCCTTGTTGTCTCCCCCATCTACCCGGCAGGCGAAAAGCCGATCGAGGGGGTTACGGGGGAGAGATTGGCCCAATGCGTCAAGGATCATGGTCATAAAGAGGTCATTTACTGCGCCAGGCAGGAAGACATCATCCCCACTCTCCTGGGTCTCGCGAGGCCGGGAGATCTGGTCATGACGCTCGGCGCCGGCGACATCCATCGAGAAGGGGAACGCCTCTTTGAAAAGTTAGGTGCGTGATGAAGGAAGCGGGCGGTGAGCGATGAATGCACGCCAAAAGACCGAACTCCTTCGAATCGCCCCCGGCCCGATCGAATTCGATGCGCCCATGACACGGCACACCACCCTTCGAGTGGGGGGAAATGCGGACGTCCTGTGTAAGGCGCAAACTCTGGACGACCTTTGCCGAATACTCCCCTGGCTGGTCAGGGAAGAGATCCCCTATCTGGTGATCGGGAGGGGGAGCAACCTTCTGGTAGGGGATGGCGGCATCAGAGGCGTGGTTATCCTCCTTTCCGGGGCCTTAGGCCGGATCGAGGGGAGGGAGCAGGGGCCGGATGAATCCGATATCCTGGCCGGGGCGGGCCTCTCCATTGCGGATCTCCTGATCTTGTGCAGACGAAGGGGCCTGACAGGGCTGGAGTTCCTGGCGGGCATTCCCGGCACGGTCGGGGGGGCCGTAGCCATGAACGCAGGCGCCTTTGGAGATGAGATCGGGGCCTGGGTTCGGGAGGTTCGATTCGTCGACCCGCAGGGAGAAATTCAGGTCATCGATCGATCCCGGCTCACGTTTTCTTACCGGGCCCTCCATTTGGAAAAGGGCGTTGTCATCGCCCAGGTTGGCTTCCGAATGAAACAGGCAACCGAAAAACGCGTATTAGAGCGGATCAGTGCGTGTCTAAAGAGACGCAAGGCCTCCCAGCCGCTCGAGTACTCAAGTGCTGGTTCAGTATTTAAAAATCCGGCCAACGATTACGCAGGGAGGCTTATTGAGGAGGCAGGTCTGAAGGGAAAACGTATCGGGGGGGCCATGATCTCGGACAAGCATGCCAATTTCATCATTAACACGGGAGGAGCGACAGCAGCCGATATCCTTTCCCTCATCCATACAGCGAAGGAAGCGGTCATTAGAACTTCAGGCATAGAGCTAAAAATGGAGATACGCGTCGTCGGAGATACGGCCGGCGCGGATGTCGCACAGAGACCGGATGCTGTCAGCCATTGATGGGTCCATCTCCTGTCTTCGAGGCAGCTCAGACATAAAATGAGGAGCGATGTTGAAAGAAAGGCCTTTCATGGAAAAGAGGGATAGAAGGAGGGGAACGGTATGGGGGCGGATCTGCTCATTTATTGGCGTGATCGCATCCGGACTCTTGAAGGTGTCGTCGTTCCTGGTCATTATAACGGTGGTCAGCATTTCCTTCCTCACTCTTTATCATTACCTCCTCAACTCGCCCTATATGAGGCTTGAAGAGATCGATATGAGAGGGGCCGACCCCAAGCTAAGAGATGAGCTGATCCAGATGTGCGGGCTGGATGCCGGGCAGGGGATTCTGAGCTTCCACCTGCATGAATTGAAAAGGAAAATGGAGAGCCATCCGTGGATCCGCTCGGTTAAGCTGGAAAGACGGTTTCCCCACACCCTGGTGGTGGAGGTGGAAAAGGAGGCCCCTGCTGTACTGGTACGCACGGACGAGCTTTACTATGTCAATCGATCCGGAGAGATATTTAAACAGGTTTCCGAGGCTGATGACATGGACTTCCCTGTGATTACAGGACTTTCCACGGACAATTTGCAGGTCCAGGAGGAGCTGAGGCAGGTGATGCACGTGGTCAGCATCCTGGCGCCTGAAGCGAGCCCCTGGTCGGTGTCGGAGGTTTCTGAAATCCATCTGAGAAAAAATGGGGCTATGTCCCTTTATTTCAATCATATGAAGGCGGAGATTATCTTCATGTGGAACGAATTGGCCGACAAAATGGACGATCTGAAGAAGTTGGCCAACCACCTGAAGGAGTCAGGGAAGATAGAGCTGGTGACGCGTATCAATCTCAACTACGTGGACGGCGCCGTGGTCTCTTTTGAAAGGGGCTGATATGACCTGTCTGGCCAATGAAGCGTACAGGGCATATAACCCAGAAAGAGACCCTCGATATGGTGCACGGCGATGTGCGCTATGTGGGCGTCAGGGGATTGAGGTAACGAGAGGATGGCAGGGGAAATCATTGTAGGTCTCGACATCGGCACGACCAAGATTTGTGCTGTGGTGGGTGAAGCCCGGGGCGATGCCGTGGAGATCATCGGAATGGGAAGCCACCCTTCCGATGGGCTTAGAAAAGGGGTCGTCATCAATATCGAGCATACCGTCGATTCCATCAAGGAAGCGATTGAAGAGGCCGAGACCATGGCGGGCTGCGAGATCAGCTCGGTCTATGCGGGTATCGCGGGGGGCCATATCAAGGGATTCAACACGCCGGGCATCATCGCTCTCAAAGAGAAGGAGGTTACCAAAAAGGACATCGAGCGGGTGATCGAGGCGGCAAGCGCCGTCGCCATTCCCATGGACCGGGAGGTCATTCACACCCTCGTCCAGGAGTTCATTGTGGACGACCAGGACGGCATCGTGGATCCCCTCGGAATGGCCGGCGTGCGCCTGGAGGCGAAGGTCCATATCGTTACCGGTGCAGTGACATCTGCACAGAACATTATCAAATGTGCCAACAAGGCAGGTCTCGACGTCTATGATATCGTGCTCGAACCGCTGGCCTCCAGCGAGGCCGTCCTCACCAAGGAAGAGAGGAACCTCGGGGCAGCGCTCATCGACTTCGGCGGGGGCACCACCGATATGGCCCTCTTTTCCAGAGGCGCCATCAAGCATACGTCGGTGCTGGCCCTGGGCGGGGACAACCTGACCTATGACATTGCTGTCGGCCTGAGGACCCCCAAGTTGGAGGCGGAAAAGATCAAGATCAAATACGGGTGCGCCCTGTCATCGCTTATCGGAAGGGATGAAACCATTGAAGTGCCGGGGGTGGGGGGCAGAAAGCCGAGGACCCTCTCCAGGCAGATCCTGGGAGAAATCCTGGAACCGCGGGTGGAAGAGATTTTTTCCCTTATCTATAACGAGATTGCGAACTCGGGCTATGAGAGCCTGCTCGGGTCGGGGGTCGTGGTGACCGGGGGATGTGCCGAGTTGCCGGGGATCAGCGAACTGGCCGAGCAGGTATTCAATGCGCCGGCCCGAACCGGATATCCCCAGGGGATAGAGGGACTGCAGGACCTTGTCAACAAACCGATGTATTCAACCGCCGTGGGACTCGTTTTGTACGGTGCCAAGGCCATTAAGCGGAAAAAAAAATTTCGGATTCGGGATTCCAATATCTTTCATCTGGTCATGGAGCGGATGAAGCGATGGGTGAGGGATATCGTTTGAGTGAGAGATTGGGGAATCGAGGGAGTGGGGGGATTCATACAGATGGTAATCAACAAAGGGGAAAAGGAGGGGAATCATGAGATTTGAGTTTGTGGATGACGTGGAAAAGAGAGGATACTCGGCCAAGATAAAGGTGCTGGGGATCGGAGGTGCCGGAGGCAATGCCATCAACAACATGATTAATTCAGATTTACAGGGGGTCGATTTTATTGTGGCCAATACCGACGCCCAGGACCTTGATAAATCTCTCTGCTCAAAAAAGCTGCAGTTGGGTCCTTCCATCACCATGGGTCTTGGCGCCGGGGCTGATCCTGAGATCGGAAGAACATCGGCTGAGGAAAGCGTCACAGAGATCAAGGAGTCGCTGGAGCGGGCCGATATGGTCTTCATCGCAGCGGGAATGGGCGGCGGAACAGGGACCGGCGCCTCCCCGGTGGCGGCCCGTCTCAGCCGGGAGAACGGTGCGCTGACCGTCGCCGTGGTGACAAAACCATTCAAATTTGAGGGGAGTCCTCGAATGGAGCGGGCCTTGGAGGGGATCGAGACCCTCAAGAAGCAGGTGGACAGCCTCATCATCATCCCCAATGAACGGCTCAAGAGCCTGGGCGATAAGGGAACCCCCTTGAAAGACCTCTTTGTAAAGGCCGATCAGGTCCTCCTTCAGGCGGTCAAGGGGATTGCAGATCTCATTATGAGCAGCGGGTTCATCAATCTGGATTTCGCCGATGTAAAAAAGGTGATGGAACAGATGGGAACGGCCCTGATGGGCATGGGCACGGCCACCGGTGAAAACCGGGCATGCGAGGCGGCGCAAAAGGCCATCAACAGTCCATTGCTGGAGGATATCTCCATCGAGGGGGCCAGGGGGCTTCTGATGAACATCACCGGACCCCCGGACATGACCATGGATGAGGTGGAGGCTGCATCCAATTACATCAAAAACGAAGTCAATGAGAACGCCGAGGTCTTCTGGGGCATGGTTCTGGACGAAAAACTCAAAGACGAGATCCAGATAACCGTTATCGCTACGGGAATCGACACCCATGAGACGCCTCGCGAACGCGGCTATCTCAGGGCAGTGGTCAAGGAGGCGGCCAAAAACCCACTCCCGGACTATGATAATGTGGTGAGGCTGAGAGATGTCACGACCGACGATATCGAAGAAAGCTGGACGGTCAGAAAAAACGGCGTCAACCTGGATATGCCCACTTTTCTGAGAGAGAAACAGTCCGCTCCGGAAGCGCCCAAAGAAAAGCCTTATCAGCAGGAAAAAAAGGGCTTTTTCGACAAGTTTCGTTCTAAGGAAAATCTGGACTATCCGACTTTTATGAGAGCAAAGGCCGATTGACCGCGCCCAGCGACATTGTTTCCCTCTATCGAGCCCGGCTCGCAGAGGAAACCGGGACAGTAAGAAAGGAGTGGGGCGGAAGGCGCTCTATTGCCCTGGCATACCCCAATTTTTACCGCCTGGGCATGTCGAATCTGGGGTTTCAGATCCTGTACCGTATGCTGAACCAGAGGTCAGAGATTGTTGCAGAGCGGGTTTTTCTGCCCGAGGGTCAGGAAATGTCTCTCTACCTTCGATCAGGAAAGCCGCTTCTCTCATTGGAATCCCAGACGCCTCTCTATGAATTTGACCTGGTAGCATTTTCCCTCTCTTTTGAAAATGATTACCCGAATCTTCTTCACATTCTGGAAATGGGAGGGATCCCCCTGTCCGCAGAGGAGAGAACAGGGGCCACGCCCCTTGTCATGGCAGGGGGGATCACCACCTTTCTCAATCCGGAACCCGTTTCACCCTTTGTGGATGCCTTCCTGCTGGGTGAGGCGGAGGCCGGTTTAGACGCATTCATAGATGTCTTCCTGACAGTGAACGGGGCCGGCGCTGGCAGGAAAGAGGCCCTGGACCGACTGGCCAGGGACGTCCCGGGTCTCTACGTACCCGCCCTATACGAGGCTATCTACCAAACGGATGGGACCCTGAAGTCCTTTTTCCCGAAAGAGGCGCAGCTCCCTGAAAAAATTCGGGTCGCCCACCCTTCCAGCGGGGGCTTTTCGGAAAATGGGATGCCCATGTCCACCATCACAACCCCGAATACGGAATTCGGCAACAAGGTCCTGATCGAGGTGGGAAGGGGGTGCGGTCATTCCTGCCGCTTCTGCGCCGCGGGCTATGTGTATCGGCCTCCCAGACAGTATGACGAGTCACAGCTCTTCGCCGCCGTTCAAAAGGGATTGGCGCAGACCGGCAGGGTAGGCCTGGTGAGCCCTGCGGTATCCGACGTACCAGGGATAGAGGCGCTCACGGCGATGATCCTGGAGCGGGGCGGGGTCTTCTCTGTTTCGTCCCTCAGGGCCGAAACCCTGACCCGGGGATTGCTCGAAAACCTCAAATCCGCCGGTCAGAAGACCATCACCATCGCCCCGGAGGCAGGCTCCGAAAGACTTCGCAGGGTCATTAACAAACACCTCACAAAAGAGGAGATCTTCGAAACAATCCGCAGAATATCCAGGATCGGGGGTTTTTCCATCAGGCTCTATTTTTTAATCGGGCTCCCTACGGAAACGGATGATGACATTCACCAGATCGTTGAACTGGTGAAGGGAATAAGGCACCATATGATCAAGGAATCGGCGGCCAGGGGGAGCATCGGCCACATTCGACTCAGTGTGAATTGCTTTGTTCCGAAACCCTTTACCCCGTTTCAGTGGTTTCCCCTCGAAGAAGTGGGCTCTCTGAAAAAAAAGCAGAAATGGTTGAAAAAGACCCTTGCCAAGACCGGTGGCGTCGATGTAGGCCTGGACGTCCCGAGGTGGGCCTATATCCAGACACTCCTTTCCATGGGGGATCGACGGGTGAGTTCGATTCTGCTTCTGGCCCATCAGTCGGGTGGGGACTGGACCCGGGCACTGAAGTTCTCCAACATCAACCCCGACTTTTACGTGTACCGCCCAAAAGGGATCCATGAACGGCTCCCTTGGGATTTTATCGATAACGGCATTCTCAAAAAGCATCTCATCAGAGAACACGATCTCGCTCTGAAGGGAGAGGAATCGGAGATCTGTCGCGTAGGAGACTGCCGCCGCTGCGGCGTGTGCGCCATACCCGGTAGCCTATCATGAAAGTGCTCTGGACTCCAGAGTCCAACGTCCAACGCCAAATGGCCAATAACTTATGATTAGTGACCAATGACCAATGACAACAGAATGCAGATATAGTGAAGGATCTCCATGCTTCGAAAACTGGTAGTAGGGCCGTATCAGGCCAATTGTTACATCCTGGGCGATAAGGAGACCGGCGAGGGCCTGGTGATCGACCCCGGGGATGAGGTCTTCCGGATTGTAAAGGAGATATCCCATCTGGGGCTCACGGTCCGTTATATCCTCATGACCCACGGGCATATCGACCATGTGGGCGGCGCTCAAGAGCTGAGAAGGATCACCAAGGCGCCGGTATGGATCCATCCCCTCGATGCAGGCGGCCTCGGATTCAGGCAGGATCGAGACCTTGTCGAGGGTCAGGACATCATCGTGGGCCGGTATAATCTGTCGGTGATACACACGCCGGGACATTCACCGGGAGGGGTCTGTTTTCACACAGCCGGGGCCGTGTTTACCGGGGATACCCTGTTCGCAGGTTCCATCGGAAGGACCGATTTCCCCGGCGGCAATCACCATCAATTAATAAAGGGGGTGATGGAGAAGATTTTTCCGTTGGGAGACGACGTGAGGGTATACCCGGGACACGGACCCTCGACGACCATCGGAAGGGAGCGAAAAACCAACCCCTTCTTCAGGCGTTGAAAGGGGCAGGCTGTTCCCGAAGGAGGCGCAAGACGTTCGGCGTCAGGTCCGGGGAGGAAATAGTAAGGAGCGACGAGTAAGCAGTCACGAGCAAGAAGCGTCCCGTAATCCCGAGTATCGAGAAATCTACGCTACGCTTCGACCAGCATCCAGTATCCATCCTTCTATCATCGAGCATCCTGCCATGAAGACATCAGGGTTTGCCTACCATCAGCTTGTCAGTTACGTACGGGAAAAAATGACAGGGCACTTTATGGACTGGGAACAGCAACCCCTGGTCTATAAGGAATACGCGGGGATAGAAGCCATCCTCCTGCCGCAGGAGGTCGATCTTCCGGAGATCCGCCTGTCGAGCCTCCTCAAAGACCCTGATCCGCCGCATATCTCTTCGAACATGGACCTGAGACGCCTGTCGTGCCTCTTCCGGCTGACCTACAGCCTGACCGCAAAGGCCCGGCATGCGGGGGGCGACTTCTACTACCGAAGCGTCGCCTCGGCTGGGGCCCTCTATCCTGCGGAGATCTATGTGGCTTTGAAAGGGATTCCCCAGGTTCTGGACGGCCTCTACCACTTCTCCATCGCCCGCCATGGCCTTTCCCTGCTGCGGCCGGGACCCTTTCCCCTCTCTTCAAAGACGGAAAGAGAAGACCTTGACACAACCTCCCCGGTCCTCAGATTTTTCATCACAGCCATATTTTTTCGAAGCGCCTGGAAATACCGGGATCGGTCCTACCGGTATCATCTCCTCGATGCCGGACATCTTCTGGAAAACCTTGTCCTTTCACTGAAGGCCCTGGGGCTCTCCAGCGCCCTTACGTTTGATTTTGACGATGATTCCATCAACCGGTTTCTGGGGGTGGATCACCACAGAGAGGTCTGTCTGGCTGTATGTCGAACCCCGATGGCATCGGATGATCGCGACGCAGCGGAACAGCAGGATGATCTTGGCGATGCGATCCGTCATGCAAGCCAAGTGTCTGAGAAGGAAATCGATTACCCTGCAGTTCGTGAGATACACCGGGCAGGGGCTTATGTTGTATCGCAGCCGAGTCCAGGGCCCCCCATGGTTTCCCTGCTGGGGCCTTTTCCGCAGGAATGGCGAAAGCTGGATACCGTCGACCCCTGGCCCGAGACCCGAAGGTATGGGGAGACGGTCATCAGGCGCCGGTCCAGTCGCAACTTTGTGAAAAGGCCGCTATCCGAGGTCTGTCTGAAAGCCCTGTTGGACGGTCTCTGCGCTGGCGGGTATGGCAATGAAAAGGAAAGGTCCTTCTGGCTGCATCCATCCATAGCCATCGGTTTTCTTGTAGGGAATGCCGAAGGCTATGATCCCGGGTTCTACCTGCTGGACACGGCATCGCGCTCCCAGGCCGTGGTCCATCGAGGCTTTTTCCTGGATCACATGGCGCATATCTGTCTGGATCAGATGTGGACGGCCCATGCAGCCATTCACATAGTCTTCTTGAGCAACCTTCAGGCAGTCGATCGAATCTGGGGTGCGAGGGGCTACCGCTATGCCATGATCACAGCCGGCCGAATGGGAGAAAGGCTTTATCTGATGGCTGCGGCCATGGGACTCGGGTGTTGCGGCATCGGCGCATTTTATGACGCCGAGGCAGCCGCCCTTTTGAGACTGAACCCTGGCTCACGGCTCCTGTATCTGGTGGCCGTCGGCCCGACAGCATCCATTCCAACCAGGTGACCGGCCCAGTCGGCGCGATGCCGGCGCCCCGAAGGCCATGAAAGAGGCACGCCATGAACAGCATAAAAGAGACTGAGTCGGTACAAGAGATGGTGAATCGGTCACCAGAAGCCGGGGAAGCATCGGGCCATCCTTTTCGCGAGATGATTGAAGCGGCTGGCGAAGGGTTTTATGAGACCGATACGAATGGGAACCTCAGGGGGTTTAACAACGCCTTTTGTCAGGCCCTGGGATATACCAGGGAAGAGATTCAAGGACGGAATTTTGCCAGTTTTGTGGATGAGGCCTCTGCCAGAAAACTCCGTGAGGCCATGAATCGGGTCTGGGTCAGCCATCAGGGGTTTTCTAACCTGGTATGGGAGATGAAAGACCGGCATGGCCATCGGAAAATCATCGAGTTTTCCGCCTATCTCATGGAAAACCATGCAGGGCAGAAGATGGGCTTTCGCGGCATCGCCCGGGACGTCACACAGGAATATAAGACCAGGAGCGCCCTTAGGGAGGCCCAGCATCGGTACGAAATGGAATTTCAGAAGGGGAAGCGAGCGAGGAAGAGGACACGGAATCTCCTCGACTTCGTGCCCTACCCCATGGTCGTATTTACCCTCGCCGGAAAGGTCTCCTATATCAATCCCGCCTTTACAAAGGTCTTTGGGTGGACACTGGAGGAACTGATCGGAAAAACCATCCCCTTCGTGCCTCAGGGGCTCAAAGAACAGACCCTCGATGATCTGCGAAGGCTTCTGAGAAACAAGGACGACACCATTGAAACACAGCGGATGACAAAAGACGGCCGCATCCTCGACGTTATCATTCGCGGGCAGGTATCTTCTGACTCAAATGATGATGGATTGGGCGAACTGTTTATCCTGCGCGACGTCACTGAGGAAAGGAGGATGGAGCGAACCAACGAGACCCTCTTTCAGATCAGCCGTGCTTTGCCCGAGTACCCCGTCCTGACCGAACTCCTTGACTACATCAGCACAGAGGTCAAACGGGTCCTTAATTCCGAAGGCGCCATTGTGGGTCTCTACGATCAGGAAAGAAACGATTTCTCTTTTCCGGGGGCCGCCTATGAGGATTCCGCGGCGCAGGAGCAAATCAAGAAAATGCGGCATCCCTTTGAAAATAGCATCTCGGGAAGGGTGGTCAGGACAGGCGATCCGGTCATCATAAACGATACTTCCAGGGAGCCGGATTTCCACGACGGGGTGGACAAGGCGATCGGTCTGAATACCCGCAATATGGTGGTTGTCCCCCTGCGAGCCAGAGAACGAATCGCAGGGGTCCTGATCGCCATCAATAAAAAGAGCGGCAGATTCGATGATCATGACAAGCGGCTCCTTACTATGATCGGAAGCACCGTGGCCCTTTCCATCGAAAACGCACGCTTCGCCACGGATTTGAAGGAGGCTTATCAGGAGGTTTCGAGCCTGAACCGGGCAAAAGACAGGATCATCGACCATCTTTCCCACGAAATAAAAACCCCGGTATCCATTCTGATGGCCTCCCTGGACCTTCTCTCTCGAAGGCTGAAGGCCCTCCCCGAAAAGGACTGGAAAGCCACATTTGAAAGGGCGCGGAGAAATCTCGATCGCATCCTCGATATTCAGTACCAAGTGGGGGACATCATGCGGGATCCTCACTACAAGGTCCATTCGATCCTCTCTTTCCTGTTGGATATGTGCGGGGACGAGTTGGAGGTCCTGATCGCGGAGAAAACAGGAGAGGGGGACATCGTCCAGTGGATGCGGGACCGCATAGACAAGGAATTCGGTCCCAGAGAGATCCGTTCCAATGAGATCGATGTCGATGCCTTTCTCAGGGAACGGATCGAAGCGCTGGCAGCAAACGTTTCCAGCCGCAAGGTGGATGTCGTCACCCACTATGAAAAGGCCCCTTCCATCTGCATCCCTTCCCAGGTCCTGCAGAAGGTCGTGGACGGCCTCATTCGAAATGCCATAGAAAACACGCCGGACCAGGGAAAGATTGAAATTTCTGTGGGAACCAGTGGAAAAGGGGTTGAACTGAAGGTCAAGGATTATGGCGTGGGGATCCCTGCCGAGGACCGCAAGCGGATATTCGAAGGCTTCTTCCCCACCCAGGAGACCATGAGTTACTCTTCAAAACGACCTTACGCCTTCAATGCCGGGGGCAAAGGCGCCGACCTCCTTCGCATGAAGGTATTTTCCGAACGTTACGGATTTCACATCGACATGGAATCGAAGAGATGCCGGTATATCTCCGAACAAGGCCAAGTTTGCCCGGGGAGTATCGATCAATGCCTGTATTGCACCGACGCAGAGGACTGCTGCCATTCCGGCGGCACCACCTTTCGACTCTTTTTTCCTGCCGCCCCGAAGACGGACTGCGAGCAATAAAGCCAGTGCCACTAACCAGAAGGGATTGTTGAGTTGGGATGACGCTGATGCCAATAAAAGAAAACCGTGTGCATGACGCTGATGCCGGGGAGTCCTGGTCTATTCATCGAATATAGTCGCGGGCATATCGTCGAACGTGGTGGCCATCCAGGACATGAAACTCTCGAATCTTTTTCAATGTAACCGGGGAAAAGGTGCCGATGGGAAGGTAGATGATCCGTTTTCCCAGACGTGCGCCCATGCTCTGGCACCATCCCGAAGGCGGGCTGGCCGCCACATAGACCACATGCCGCTCGAGGCTGTAGTCGAGGGCCGCCATGAGGAGCCGTTCCGGTTTGTTCCGGGCCAATTGAAAGAAAGGGTCTCTCCAGATGTCATAGACCCTCAGGGGCGGGTACGAGAGCATGAACCCGCCGTACTGGCACCTGGAGATGCCGGGCCCGTCCATGACCTCGCCGGCCGGCGTGCTGTAAAAGGCCATATCCGATTCCTGGGTATGCTCGCCCAGCCAGGTCATGCGCCACGGAAAACTCTCCTTCCCCTCCTGGTCCCCATAATCAGGGTCAAAGATCATCACCACCGAGCCCACCTTTCCCTTTAGAGGCCGCTCTTCTCTGACATAGATGGGGCCCCCGCTAACCCATTTCCGAATCGTCTCTCGAATATCCAGGCCGTCGAGGAGGGAAGAGGAAAACGGCTCGATCCGCGTATTTTCCTCGGTTTTGATCTCCAGGGCCTTCTTTCTCAGGTAGTGGCCGTACCCTTCCACTGCCACGTCCTCAGGCGGATAGGAGCAGATGGACATCCCTTTGAAATCCTTGCGCCATTCTCCCGGTCGACGCTCCCGCCGCTTTTTCCGGACCGGGACAGGCACCAGCCGCGTGCGCAGCGTCTTCATTCGACGGTGGAATCGAATCCGTTTCTGGTCTAAAAAAAGATCTTCTCCCTCCAGACGGAGCACGGGCAGACCCGGTTCCTCGGTTTGCCAGGGGTAATCGCTCCCCTTTTCCCAGACCTCATAGGCGAAATTGTCATCCACGGCCCCCCGGGCTGCGACGATGAGCTGATAGAAACTGGGGACCAGATTCCCTGTCAACAGGGCATAGTTCCTGGCAAACCGGTTCAGAATGCGTATCTGACTGCGAGAGAGGGTCTCTTTCGTTGTTTTCCAGTAGGCTTCTTGCGCAGCACGGATCAATTCCATCTGGATCTTGAGCCGGTCCACGTCCATGGTTCCGAATCGGCCGCGCTCATAGGCCGCTGCCAGATAAGGCATCTCGCCCATAATCTCCCGGCTGGAATCCTCATGAAGGTGGGCGAGACCTACCCCTTTCCGCACCCGTCGGCCGATGACCTGGGTCTGGGGCTGGTCGAGGAGGTGGCGTATCCTCAAGGCATGGGACAGGCCACAGACAAAGAGAACCCGCTCGCCGGTTTTGGCCAGTTGTTGAAGGTGAAAGGCCATGGTCTTTTCCCGAAGGAGGTCATCCGCGGAGACCGGGTCAGCCGGTTCCACCGCCATATATGCCTGGCAGTAGGCTGTATAGCCAATCCGCGTGACAGCGTAACTATCGGGCATGGGGGAAAAATCAGGGAGATAGCCTTCCGTGTCCCGGTCCACAAAATGGACAGGGAGTCCGGCTGAAAGTCCCAGCCGAATAGCTTCCACCTGCCCGTCGGTCGGTTCCACCGGAAGGTAAGTAAAAATGCCGTCCACTTCCTCGTAGTAGACGACCGACAGGAGTGGCAGCCGCTGGACGGCAGCGAGGGTCTTCTCCTTCAATGTGTCGGGATATTCCACAGCGATCTGCTGGGGCCTGAAGGCCTCGAAGGCCCTTCTCACCTCCAGGGCGAACTCCACCCGGTTGTGAAGGATCGGGACCATTCGGATCTGGTTCAATTCCAGCTCACTCACCCGGGTCCGTATCATTCAGCATCTCCTTGAAATACTCGGATGCAGCAGGGTCCAGGATCATGGATGCCGCCTCTTCCAGGTACAGGGCCTGTGTTTCTCGATCCGCGCCATGGGGTAACGCGGGATGTGTTCCTGCCAGCCGTTTCAGCGCATAGCGGGCGATGTTGATCCCGTCCCTGACGGAATAGCGTTCATCGGCCTCATGGGCCGCCTGGAGAAATTCCACCACATATTCGAGGATCTCTTCATCTGCAAAGGGGAGATTGCTCTTGAGAATCAGGAGTTCCTCGTCTCTGTCCGCAAAATCGATATGGATTTGGGGCTGAAGTCGTGAGTGAATATATTCAGGAAGCTCGAAAGTACTGGCGTCATCGTTCATGGTGGTGCAAAGACGAAACTCCGGATGGGCCTTGATCTTGATCCCGGCCACGATGGACTCCACATACCGCCTGCTGTCCAGGAGGGGCGCCAGGGATGCCCAGCTCTTCTCGCTCATTCGGTTGCCCTCATCAATGATGGCAACCCCTCCCTTGATCATTGCAGAGACCACCGGGCTGGCCGTATACTTGATCTTACCGTTTTCGGATATCACCGGCGTGACAATCAGATCCTCGGGCCGGGTGTCCATGGTGGCCTGGAACAGATAGACTGGCCGGTTCAATGCCCTGCCGGCATGGTAGGCCAGGGTCGTTTTTCCAACGCCCGGCTTTCCCACCAGCCTCGGGCTGAGGGGAAGATCCTCATGACCGATAACCAGCCAGGCAGCCTGGACCTGGGTGATCAATTCCTGCTGCCCTACCCACCGCATCGGCACCTCATCCGGATCGCTCAAGTGGAGTTCCACATTGTCAATGATTATTTTTTCCAAACGTTTTCAGCCTCCTCGCCTAAAGATAGCACATCTATTTTCATGAAAACGTATCTTCTCAATAAATCGGGGCGACTACCTTCTCTACATACTTCCTGGGTTGCCCCCAGTTATTGAGATGTTACGTGAAAACATAAATTGAGTCAGAGGTCCAAAGTCCAAGAGCCAAGGTCAGCCTCTTGGAACAGGGCGAAACGCAAACAGATTCTCATCCTCTGGGCTGACAACCCCCCTTTGTCATGAGCATTTACAATATATATATTTTTTTTGCAAAGGGGATACAACTGTGATAAAAATATAAAAATGAAGCCAAACAGGTGGGATGACTCCTACGCTCGCCGGGCCAGGGACGAAAAGTGGCTTGCCCGGTCCGTCTACAAGCTACAGGAAATCGATGCCAAATTCAAGTTGATCAAGAGGGGGAGGCGCATCCTCGATCTGGGCTGCTATCCGGGTTCGTGGTGCCAGTATGCCCTCGGCAGGGCAGGGCCCGGCGGAGATGTGGTGGGGATCGATCTGAAACGACCGGATCATCTGTCGGCCCAGGGGTTCCGCTTTATCGAGGCGGACGTGATGGCCCTGGAAATCGAATGGCTGGTCCGCGAGCTCTCTCCGAGGGATCTGGTCATGAGCGACCTGGCCCCTTCCACCACGGGTATTCGGGCTGTTGATGAGAGTCGCTCTCTGGCCCTGGCAGGAAGGGCGGCCGAGATTGCCGGCGCCCTCCTTAAAACCGGAGGACATTTTGTCTGTAAAATCTTCGAGGGGGAGGACTTGAACCCGTTCAAGACAGAGGTTTCCGGTCATTTTCGGCAGGTCCGTCTCTTCAGGCCGAAGGCCACGCGCAAGCGGAGCAGAGAGGTCTATCTCCTGGGACAGGAGCGGAAGGATTGACGAATTGAAGAATTGGGGGATTTAGGGATTTGGGGATTAAGGGATTGAGGGATTCGGGGATTAGTGCAAGAATAATTCTTTGCGTCTTGGCGCCTTTGTTTACTCCACTTGCCGTGTGAAACCGCCTTTTTTACGTCTGTTTCACCGGATAGCTTTGGAAAGTGGCACTGGGGCGCGAGACATCTTTTCCGGGGGGGGAAATATGTCAGGTCATTCAAAATGGAGTTCCATCAAGCACAAGAAGGGGGCCGCTGATGCCAGGCGGGGCAAGATCTTTACCAAGCTGATCAAAGAGATCACCGTGGCTGCGCGCATGGGCGGGGGCGATCCGGATGGGAATCCCCGTCTTCGTTCGGCTATTGCCGCTGCCAAGGCGGAAAACATGCCCAAGGAGAACATCGATCGCGGCATCAAGAAGGGCACCGGGGAGCTGGAAGGGGTCACCTACGAGGAAGCCAGCTACGAGGGATACGGACCGGGCGGGGTTGCCGTGCTGATCGATTGTCTCACGGATAACAAGAACCGGACCGTATCGGACATCAAGCACCTGTTCGAACGTCACGGGGGCAACCTGGGTGAGCCGGGGTGCGTCTCCTATCTATTTGAGCAGAAGGGCGTGATCTCCTTTGAAAAGGATAAAGTTGACGAAGAGGCGCTCTTCAATCTGGCATTGGAGGCCGGGGCCGACGATGTCAACGAGGAGGAAACGGAGTTCGAGGTCATTACAAGCCCCTCCAATTTTGAACCGGTCAGAAAGGCCATCGATGAGGCCGGCCTCTCCTATACCTACTCAGAGGTGACGAGGATCCCCAAAACCACCGTAAAGGTGGAAGGGAAAAAGGCCCAGCAGATGGTGAGCCTCATGCAGGGCCTTGAAGACCACGACGATGTATCCCACGTCTACGCCAATTTCGATATCGCTGACGATGTCATGGAGGCCATGGGCTGATGCTGGTGCTGGGGGTGGATCCCGGCTCGAGGGTAACCGGCTTTGGCCTGGTGGAAAAAAATGACCATGACGTGGTATGTGTCCATTCCGGCCTTATCCGTCCCCCCGACAAGGCCCCATTCTATCAAAGGATCTACCAGATATTTGAGTCCATGGTAGAGATCATGGGCCAGTACCATCCTCACGAAATGGCCATCGAGGATCTCTTCTATGCCAAAAACATCCAGAGTTCCATCAAGTTAGGGCATGCCAGGGGGGCCGTGCTCATTGCCGCGGTGAAATGCAACATCCCGATTTTTGAATACAGCCCCTTAGAGATCAAGAAGTCGGTCGTGGGTTACGGCCGGGCCGACAAAGAACAGGTGCGATCGATGATTCAGGTGATGTTGCGGATCAGGGAAGCGTTGCCCCTGGATACCTCGGATGCGCTCGCCGCGGCCATCTGCCATATCAACTGGTCACGGTTTGAATCGGTGAAGCCATGATCGCCCATTTAACTGGTGTGTTGCTCACGAAAACGCCTCAGTCGATCATCATCGATGTGGGGGGCGTGGGATACGAGGCCGTGGTCCCCCTCTCGACGTTTTACGCCCTTCCTGAGATGAACGAAAGGGTCGGCCTTCTCATCTATACCCATGTGAGGGACGATGCCCTCACGCTGTTCGGCTTTCATACCAGGCTCGAAAAGGACCTGTTTGTGATGCTCATATCGGTATCGGGGATCGGACCGAAACTGGCGGTCAATGTCCTGTCGGGCATCGGTCCCCAGGACCTGTTGGACGCCATTGCCAGGGGAGATGCCCTGCGGCTTCAGGCCATACCCGGCGTGGGGAAAAAGACTGCGGAACGGATCGCGCTGGAGTTAAAAGACCGTGCCGCCAAGGCCTTTGGCGACAGGGACATGCCCCAGGTTCTGGCCTCCCAAGGGGAGGATCGACGCATCATGGACGACGCCCTTTCCGCCCTTGTGAATCTGGGCTATTCACCGAAATCAGCCAAAATGGCCATGGACAAGGCAAAGTCCCGGGTAGGTGAGATCACCCTGGAGGAACTGATTCGAGAGGCCTTGAGAACGCTGTCGTGACAATAAGATGGTAGAAGAACGAATCATAGACCCTGAACCCCTTTCAGAGGAACTTCCGGCAGAGATCAGCCTTCGGCCGAAGACCCTTGATGAATATGTCGGCCAGGACGAGATGAAGCGGAACCTCAGGGTCTTTATCGAGGCCGCTCGAGGCCGTTCCGAGGCCTTGGACCATGTGCTGTTTCACGGCAGCCCTGGTCTGGGAAAGACCTCCCTTGCACACATCATTGCCAACGAACTGGATGTGAACATCAAAAGCACCTCCGGCCCAGTCATCGAGAAATCCGGTGACCTGGCCGCCATTCTGACCAGCCTTCAACCCAGGGATGTCCTCTTTATCGATGAGATCCACCGTCTCAACCATGTCGTGGAAGAGGTCCTCTATCCGGCCATGGAAGACTACGAGCTGGATATCATCATCGGCCAGGGCCCTTCGGCAAGGACCATGAAGATCCCGCTCCCTCCGTTTACCCTGGTGGGGGCCACCACGCGGACCGGCCTTCTGACGCCGCCGCTGAGGGACCGTTTTGGGGTGGTCCTGCGGGTGGAGTTCTACGCCCCTGAAGAGCTTCGTCAAATCGTCACCCGATCGGCTGCGCTCCTCAGGATACCGATTCAGGACGCTGGGGCGCTTGAGATCGCCAAGCGGGCACGGGGAACGCCCAGGGTGGCCAACCGGCTTCTTCGAAGGGTTCGGGATTTTGCAGAGGTAGAGGCGGACGGAGTGATCACTCAGGAGGTGGCAGACCGAGCCCTGGATATGCTGGAAGTGGATGATCAGGGTCTGGACAAGATGGACCGCTACATTATGCACACCATTATCGAGAAATTCGAGGGCGGACCCATCGGCCTGAGCAGCCTTTCCGCGGCCGTCAGCGAGGAGAAGGACACGCTGGAGGACGTGTATGAGCCGTTCCTGATTCAGCGAGGCTATATCAAGCGCACGGCCCAGGGCCGCGTGGCCACTCGAAGGGCCTACCTCCACCTCGGGCTGGAGAAAAAAGGCCTGAACAGCGGGGCACAGAAAAAGCTCTTCTAACGCGGATGCCCGCAACCAAAACGCCTGTGTGCCCTTCCGTCATTCCGGCATGCCCTTAGCCGGAATCCACTCCAGCGCATTTCTGGATTCCGGCCAGAATCGTGCCGGAATGACGGAAGGGCAATCGTGCAAATGACAACCAGTCGCAAGACACACCGAACACTGAAACCTATGGACGATCGATAAGGGGCTCGTATTCAGCTGCCTTGCAGGATCCACCAGGCAGGGAAAGTCAGTTGGAATCGAACCCATGCTTTCTCATAATCTTTTGATAGGTCCCATCTTCCCGGATCATTTTGAGCCCACGGTTGAAATCATCTACCTTTTGTTGGTAATTCGGTCTGCTTTTTGAAAACGGGACATAGAGCGACATCGTTTCCAGCGGCTCACCCAGTACTTCCAGAGAATTTATCTGATCGGAGTATTCCTGCTTTAAGTAAAAAAGGATGGTCTGACGTGATTCGATGATCAGGTCAATTCGCTTATTCAGTAACCTGGTTATATTTGTTTTGGCCTCATACGCTTCAACCTTTTGCAGATCGGCCTTTACAAATTTCTCAGGATAGCCATACCCAAACCCGGTCCCTATCTTGTAGGGTTTCAGATCCTCCAGCTTGGAATATGCGATCGTATCTTCGGCCCTCTTAAAGAAAACGATTTCCGTGGTTGCAACGGGGTCTGAATAGGCAAATTTCGTTGCCCTTTCTTCCGTATAGTAGGAGGCGCCAAGACCGTCGTAATCCCCTCTTGCAGCTTCCATCTGGGCCCTTTTCCAGGGGAGCCACACGGCCTCCAGCGTATAGCCGACTCGTTTTAAGGCTTCCCTGACAATCTCAACGGTATAGCCACCCCCTTCGAGGTCTTTCCCATAGTGAGGAGGCCAGGAAGTCTCATGGGCAAGGACAATTGTCTTGTCATCCGCATAAACCGAGCTACTGACTGGGATTAAGCAAACGCAAAGAAGAGTCACTGCAAAGGCCCCAAGTCTGTAAAATCCCATATTTTTTTACCTCCTTTGTCATCTACGCCAGTTATCGATGATTTTTTCAATGGTACCGTTTTCCAACAATGTCTTTAGCGACCTCTGCAATTTCAGGCAGATCTCATCCGATGTCCTTTTTGATACAGCAAGATTGAATTCAACAGTTGCCACATCGCACTGCGATTCGATCTGATCGGGATCAAGGCCGATTTCCCTTGCAATATACCTTGCGGCAAGAAGGGAGGTGACGATCGTTTGCACTCTCTTCTTGAACAGCTTCCGGATATTCAGAATATCGTCATGCACAACTTCGTGTTTTCCGATATATCCCTGGGATTTAAGCTGCTCTGTCATGATATCTCCCCGTACCAGACCCGTCACGAAATTCTTTGCATCGTCAGGCCCATCAATTTTCACGCCTGAATCTTTCAAAGTCAGAAAGCTGACTTTCTGATAGAAATAGACGCCAACCCATTTGTAGTGCCGTTCTCTTTGTTCGTTTCTTCCAAGGCAATAGATGGCTGTGTTCGGTACGCTGTCGTCCCCGACTATTTTCTGAGCCCGGGCCCATGGTATGTATTGGATTTCAAATGGAATACCGGAATGATGAAGGATGGCCCTCACGATTTCGGTATTGACGCCAGTCAGTTTTCCATTATCATCAATCTGGTAAGGAGGGTAGAGCCCGGAGTAAACAGCCATTTTTTCGGCAGATGCAAGTTGGGGCAGAGAGAACAGGGCAACCATGACCGTCAATAGAAGCCAGACGCTTTTCATTTGATTTCTCACATTTTCCCTCAATCAACACCAATGATTGGTTGAAAACAGAGCGCCGAAGAGCCAGTGCAGCGTATTGAACCGCTAATTCATGAGAGGGGGGTAATCAGCACCTTATCTACCCGTCGCCCATCCATATCGACCACTTCAAAGCGAAGATTCCGCCATTCAAAAAATTGTCCAACGACCGGAATATCATTGACCTGGCTCATGATAAACCCGCCAACCGTGTGATACGTTCTATCCTGTTCACCGGCCAATTGTTCTATTTTAAACATCTCCCTGAGCACGTCCATGTTCAGCAAACCGTCCACCAGCCACGAACCGTCCTCTCGCTGCTGGGCCTGCGGTTCAGGAGAAGGTTCACCGGCAGTGGGAATATTGCCCACGATATCTTCCAATATGTCGTTGTGGGTGATCATCCCCTCAATGCCGCCGTATTCATCCGTGACCAGAGCGATATGGACCCCCTTTTTCTTAAACAATTCCAGTAGATCCAGGGAAGACATATTCTCAGGAACAAACAGGGGGGGGCGCAATAACACGGTTACGTCCAGTGGTTGCCGGCCCAGGCTCTGCACCAGCAGATCTTTGGCGCGAACGACGCCGATGACACGATCAAGGCTCCCTTTCGCTACGGGAAAGCAGGAAAAATGATGTTCCACCACCTTGCGCTGGATTTCTTCAAGGGGCTCCTCAATGTCCAACCAGACAATCTTCATTCGAGGGGTCATCAATGCGCCCGCCGGCCGTTCATCCAAACGCAAGACATTTTCTATCATATCCTGCTCGGTTTCCTCAAATATGCCGCTTTTTGTTCCCTGTTCGATCAGGATTTTGATCTCTTCAAGGGTAATTCCCGGCTTCAAGGATGTTTTGACGCCCAACAGGCGGATAACGATATTGCTGGATATATCCAGAACATGCACCGCCGGCAAAGCGATTTTCGAGAGAATCTGCATCGGCAAAGCCATCATCGAAGCAACGCGTTCAGGATTGTTCAGCGCCAATCGCTTGGGAACGAGTTCGCCAATGATGAGGGATAGATAGGTAATGACAACCACCACAATTCCGACACCAATAGGTTCGCTGTACGGCGCAAAAACGGGAAAGGCGTTCAGGTAGCCGGCTATAGTTTCGGCAATCGTTGCCCCGCCAAAAGCGCCAGCGAAAATACCTATCAGCGTTATGCCCACCTGGACAGTCGCCAGGAACTGATTGGGATTTCTGGCGAGTTTCAGAGCCGCCTTGGCTTTTTGATCGCCGGACTCGGCTAACCGTTGTAAACGGACTTTTCGAGCGGCAATGACCGCTATCTCCGACATGGCGAAAACACCATTCGCCACGAGGAGCAAGAAAATGATGCCTATTTCCAGTCCCAACTCATTCACGCTGCGTTACCTGCTTGTCCGTCACCAAAGTACGGCGGACATCGCCACGGTATTCTGACACGGTCGTTGTCTCTGCCAAGGGAGTTCCACAGGGTTGTTTCTCGTTGAATCAATAAGGAATGTGCCCTCTTATGGAGCCGAAACGGGCCCCACGGGAAAATCGGTCCTCCCGGAGCGGGCCGGGATAAATCTAAGCCGATTGATTGGAAAAAATTATCACAAAATAGGTCTGAGTGCAAATCGAACAGGATGTTGCCTAACACGGATACCCGCAACCAATCCCTCTACGGCGGGACTCACACAAAGCCACAAAGCACACAAAGGAGTTTTTTGTAAATAAAAACGGGAACATGCCCTTTTCTCTGTGTTCTTTGTGGCTCCGTGTGAGTCTATAAAATAAGGCGTACTGAGATACAAACAGATTTTCTTGTTTTTTTGTGACAGAAAACTTGGCGATAAGGTACTAAAAGGAGCAGTTTCATCGGGGTAAGCTAAATTTAGTTAGGTCAGGTTGATCCTTTTATGGCCAATATCAGTGATGAGGGAGTCTGTATCAGTGGGGAGAATCGGCCCGTGGCAGAGAAGCTGCCATGAGAATATCGCTATCTTCTATATGTCAAGCTGTTACTGATACCCTGATCAATGAGTCACAGCGGCCTGGTACAGCGGCAGTAGACGTGTAAAGAGATGGGCGATATTCCCGACGATATTCAGACCGCACGCCACGGCGTCGTCTTTAGCGATGGTGCCGGCAAGCTGCAAATCGAAGGGCCTTGTCTCCGGCGTGTCATTGATATACAGGGTAAGCCCCTCCTTACACGGTTGACGCCCGCTCCCATCGGTGTGCCAGCCGCCGTCCGCAACCAGAAGGGCGCCTGCTGAGGGTCTTGTGAAGTTGTAAGCGGTCAGATTATCCTTGAAGGCGATTGCATGGAGCATCTCCTCGTTTTCCCGCTGGGTCAGCCATTCTCTAAAGGCGTTCCAGTCCGTTGAGGCGCCTCCTTTGCTATCGGGACGTGCTACTCGGAATCCATAATAAAGGGCCTGTCGGTCCACTCGGACAAAAAATCTGGCATGATAATCAGGTTCCGAATGATCGTAGTGTTCGATGTCCTGCACATGCATTTCAGGCTTGTTCCCAAATGACCAGGAATTGAACTTGAACCGGGTGGTGTTGATTTTTTGAGCTACTGCCGCACCCAGTTGGCTGCGGGAGCGCCAGGTCGTTCCGGAGCCGCTATTTTTGAAGTCCGTCGGCGCAAAACCGGCAAAAGCGGTTTTTTCCCTGGTCGAGGTGGACTTGGAAGCAGGTTTGGCGGCGGCCGCCCGTTCCTGTTTTTCTCTCTCCCTCCGTTCCGCAATGCGACACTGCAAATCAATCTCCGTACAGATCTCTTCGCCGCTTTCCCACCGAATAATCATTTCGGCTCCATGGATGGAAATGACCCGAAAGACGCCTTTTTCATTTTCGTAGTGTTCATCAACACTAAACACACATTCTGCCAGCTGTTCCATGGTCCCTCCTTTTCGGGTTCCACTATCAAATTGTTGGCACTCCGATACAAAACGTTGGATTCCTGAAAGTCACAAAGGAAACCCCCGCTCCCCTGCCGTTCAGCTGCCATTGGTGAAGAAAAATTTTGCTCTGATCTTAAACTAAGGGTGAAAGGCAACTATTTCGGGCAAAAGATAAGCGATCTGAAAAGAGAGGAGAAAAGCCGTTTTTTGAACCCCTGAATTATTATGAAGGCCTCCCGTTTCACAAAGTTTTATATAATTTAAGTCAATAAAAGACAAAAATCAAGGTTTTATTTCATTTTTATTGTTTCTCTTTCTCTGACCCTTCACTGATACTCGCCAGTCGTCATCAGACCCGAGCATCCAGCAGCTACAAATAATCCCCGACCAGGACAAAGGCCCCCCAGTAGCCGGGATGGCGATACCGGGTCTTCACATGCCCCATGGCTTTCTGAAGAGTCTGGGTTGTGTGATGAACTTTGTACTCCCGATAGAATCTTTTTACCAGGATGGCCGTGGAGATGTCGCTGACCGCCTCGGCAGAGAGGGTCCCGTTCAGGTGCAGGTACTCGACATAGACACCCTGAGCATTTGCGTTGAAATCTCCGGGAATGCCCAAGATGAAGATCAGGACCGTTAGGCTCCACAGCACCCATTTGACAATCCGGCGCAGCATTCAGGTGCCCCTCGTTGAAGTGCAGAGGTTCAGTTTTCAGAGGCCTGCAGGTTGACAGCAGGCGTTGAACATTTACAGATTATTTTTCATGTTTAGGGGTGGATTGTCAATCCTAATCATGTCAGCATTCAGAGACCGGTGCGAAGGAAACCGCTGAAAGCTGAAAGCATCCATTCATCCTGATTTTACTCTGGTAGCGGCATCTTTCAACGACGTTTCGCGGCTGAAAGCCGCTCCTACATGGCTATTTTCCCAGAACGAGAATCGCTGCCCCGTCACCTTCACCCTTGCAATTGGGTGTGGGTCGTATTATAGAAAGGTCCTCAAACGTGCTTGGTAGAAATGGCTCGCAAATGGTTTAAGGTTAGAAAGGTCGTCTGAGTGAACCCAATATCTGAGAGAGAGGCCCTCGACCTCAAGGCAGTCATCCTCCTTACCCTCCTCTGCATTGCATGGGGGTTTAACGCCGTCGCCATGAAGGTCAGCAATGCGGGGATTTCCCCCATCTTTTGCGCCGCCATCCGGTCGGTCATCGCTGTCGTGGGATTGGTCATCTGGATGCGGATCAAACGTATCCCCCTGTTTCCCGGAAGCCTGATAGACGGTCTGATCGTGGGTATCCTCTTCGGCCTTGAATTTGCGGCACTCTTTTCTTCCCTCCTTTACACCACGGTTTCTTCGGCCTGGATTCTCCTTTATTCCACCCCCTTTTTTCATGCAGTGGGGGCCCACTATTTCTTGACCGGGGACCGCATTAACCTGCAGAAGGCCATTGGACTGATCCTGGCATTTGCAGGCATTGTCGTACTATTGAGCAAGCATCTGGGACTCCCCTCAGTTACGGGGCTATTAGGCGACATGCTGGCTTTAGCCGCGGCCATGCTTTGGGCTGCTACCACCATCTGGATCAAGCGGCGTCTGGTGGGAGAGGTATCGCCCCATCACACCCTTTTTTACCAGACCGTCTTCTCCATCCCGATCCTCTTCCTCTTGAGCGCCCTGTTCGGGGAGACGCCGGTCCATCACCTCGATGCGCTCATCCTATCATCCGTCCTCTTTCAAGGGATCATCATCGCCTTTGTCAGTTACCTGGTCTGGTTCTCTCTGGTGCACGACTATCCGGTCAGCAGGCTCTCCTCCTTTACCTTCCTGACCCCGGTCTTCGCCACCCTGTCGGGGGCCGTCTTTCTCCATGAACCCCTGACCCTCCGCCTGACCGTTTCGCTGGTCCTGGTGAGTATCGGAATCTATGTGGTGAACCGAAAATGACCAGCTTCTTCGAGGTATTTATTTGGGCTGGACTTTCCTGACCGGGGTGAAGTGGCCGCACTCAGCAAAAGGTAGCAGAGATTTTACGATGTACCATCTGACACTAACAACCTCTCTGATTTTTGTTGCCCACTGGGCCATCGTCATCGCCCTGTCCCTTCGCG
>CAYLJZ010000017.1:0-43446 GCA_964384085.1 uncultured Desulfobacteraceae bacterium | reverse complement strand
AGTAATTTTCAAAGAAAAATATGGGAGATGACAGTAACTGCACCCAGTTCAATTGATTGCACGGCAAGGCCTAGCACACGCTTGTCGTCGTTAAAACCTACGTCAAAGGGTGAAACTACATCGGCCATAAGAAATGTCATTTCCATGGGGCTCGATTTTGAAGATGCTCCGCTTGAAATAAGAAGCATTTTCTCCTGCAATTCTGGTTTCACCAATACCCACATCCCGGCCGCCTTTCCGTTGATCAGGATACGGACGGTCTGCCTGTCCACCTTACCTGGAGGGGATGCCTCATACCCACCAAAACCCTGCGCACGTCGTTGAACCTGAAGTCAGTTACTGTCAAGGACAAAATAGGCCCTCTTGCTTCCAGCCCCTGTCTCGTCCAGCCAGAATCCAGGGTTTGCTCCCTGCACTGCGTAGAGATCAGCGCTGAAAACAAAACCCGTATGGTCCACCTTAGATGTTGAGACCCCTGACAAATTCTTGACCACCAGCCTGTCCTCACCAAGGGCAGAGACCGGGTGAACCATGAAACAGGAAGCAACCACCATCAGTTGCGTCAAAATTACCCAAATTGAAAAACGAAATGTTTCGTTTCTTCCAGTCAGAAAGCTCATCACATCTTCCTCCGTCCAGAATTTTCAAGATCCTTTAATTCTGTAAGGAATTGAAACCAATTATCTCGCCAGATAGATCCTTTTCTCCCCACTCACGGGCCTGTTTTGGCCTGACTTCCCAAACACGCAGTGACCAATTACCCTGCGTGGTCGCCAACCAATCACCTTTCCATAGCGATGATGAATCTGGCTGCCCACATCAAGCCAGGCACACGCCGAACCATCTTCTTGATCTTCTCCATCCGTCTTATTTCCTCTCGCAGGAGTATGAG
The DNA here is from genome assembly GCA_964384085.1 of uncultured Desulfobacteraceae bacterium. Lineage (GTDB taxonomy): Bacteria > Desulfobacterota > DSM-4660 > Desulfatiglandales > Desulfatiglandaceae > AUK324. Next base: position 42,554 of record CAYLJZ010000017.1, on the reverse strand, counting down.
TTCCGAAGACAGGGAGTTAAAATAATCCTTTAATTCCCAAAGTTCGCCATGATACCCATACTTTCTGTAAAAGTCCTCGATAAGCCGGTATGCATCCCCACGAACGTTCATGAGACGCGGATATTGATCCCGATACACCTCTGCGCCCAGTGATCTGTGTCGAGGGTGTTGCAGCATCCAGTGGAGCAGATGGCACAGAAACTCCAAGTCCTCACCGTAGGCACGCTCCGGGGGAAAGCACTTGCCGTCGGCGCTCCCGGGAACGATAATCTCGACGAGCGCCCGTTCTATCCTATCGATGGGCCGGACAAGGCTGAGCTTTGTCAACTGCAGCCATGTTCCCGTAGGATAGGCCAAGTGAGAGGGAGATGAACCCACCTCCATTAGGGCGCTGCGCCGAATAAGCAGGGTCGATTCTGCAATGGGGTTGCCGTGTAGAAATTGCTCGAACGTATAGGGCGGGAAAAAATCGTAGACCTCGGCCGAGTTAAGGCGGTAAAGCCCGCGCCTGGTTCGGATGCGTCGGCCTTCTGGAGTCCGCTCATTTACCTGGCAGCACACGCATGGCGCGTCCGGGAATTCGCTCAGGTACTGGAGTTGCCGCGAAAGCCGCTTCGGCCGCCAGGCGTCTCCCGGCTCAAGGTATGCCAAGAACTCGCCATGGGCGTGGGTGATTCCAAGATCCCGCATGGCCGTAGCGCCACGCTTTAAACTGTCAGGATAGAAAATGGTCTGCATGGATACGGGGCTCTTGTTGGCGAGGCTCGCTGCCAAATCCCGGGTCCCATCAGAAGAGCTGTCGTCACAGATGATCAGTTCCAGAGCTCCAACTGGGATATCTTGGGTCCAAACCGATTGCACCGACTTCTCCAGTCCGGCCGTAGCATCACGGGTAGCGATGACAACCGTAACCATCCCTGGCACAGGTTCGTGGCGGAAGGCATACGGCCGCTGTGGCCACGTGGTGGTCGCCAAAAACCAGCGCAGCCCATCCTCGTGGATGCCCTCGATGGCCATCTCGCGCTCATCGACCTGCCGTTGCAGGTCCTCGATGTGCGTCTCGCGATCATCAACCTGCCGTTGCAGGTCTTCGATGTGCTTCCCGCGCTCATCGATCTGCAGTTGCAGGTCTTCCTTTGCGCCCTCCAGTCTGTCTATCCGTCGCTGCACTTCCTCAATACGGCGTTCTTGGTCTTCGATGTAGCGCTGCAAGTCCTTGATGCTCCGATCGCGTTCAGCGAGGATCAGTTCATTCTCCTCCAGAGCAGGTAGCCGCAGGACAGCTTTCTTCAAGGCCCGGGTAAGCAGATCTTGATAGATGGGGTTGAGGCCGGTGCCTGATGCGGCCACAATGGGCGCGATGACAGTCTGGGCATCCCCGTGATCAAGGACGATATCTACACCGGGGCAAAGGCTGTGTCCGAGTTCGCGATCCGCCGCATCATCTATGAGCTCCCGAAACAACTCAAGATACCGCTCAGACTGGACGTGCGGTGCGTAGTCACGCTTAACACGCTCTCTGCAGGCACGGGCCATGGCCTGGCGGTCATCGTTGTCGATCAGTTGAACGATAGCCCGGGCGAGATGTTCAGCGTCACCCATACCAGCCAGACGCCCCGTGACGCCCTCCTCAACCATATCGGGGATGCCTCCAGTGTCGAACGCGGCGATGGCCGTGCCGCAACTCATCGCTTCAAGGATCGTGTTTGGCAGGTTATCTTCCAGCGAGGGTAGAATGAATACGTCTGCCGCGGCATAGACCTTAGCCAGAGACTCCTCGGATTCAAGGTAGCCCAGGGTATGCACGGGTATGCCGACACGCTCCAGGTCGGGGTGGGGATAGCCGAAGGTCAATAGCCGAATGTCACCCGCCTTGGCTCTCTCCTGGTATCCGGCGTTCTGGAGACAGCGCTGAAGCGCATCCATACATTGGCGTGTGCCCTTTCGTACCTCCTTCAGGTCATAGGAACCGAGGAGAAGATATAGTGCGTCGGCTGGCAGGCCGAGGGCCTTCCGGGCCTCGGGCTTGTGAATGGGCTTGAACACGTCGATGTCAAGAGAATTGGGAATAACTTCTATACGGAACCCGCCCAATAGCTTGCTTTCGCCAGCCTTCCTGGCCATCCAACGGCTGGGCGTGACGATAGTCAGACTTGCACCTTCGTAGGCCTCGGCCTTGTCGCGCATCACAGCAGCCGTCAGGTCATAGGGGTTGTCCATCAGTTGCGGGCAATTCGAACACTCATTCCTGAAGCCGTCGCAGCCCATTGCATAGTGACAGCCGCCCGTGAAAGGCGCCTGATCGTGCAGCGTCCAGACCACGGGTTTACCTAAGTCGAACAGTTTGCGCAGGCTCACAGGCGACAGAAAGCGATCGACCCAGTGGAGGTTGACACAGTCAGCCCGCTGGATAATGCTCAAACGGCTGACGTCCAGGCCTGGGTGAGGAAACGAGAAATAGGTATTGTACCCTGGGGGCCGGTTTTCGTCGATAATGTGCAGCTGGATGCACTGGCCATGCACGATTTCGGGATAGGCCTCATCATTGGCCTTGTCCAGGGTGACCGCGTTGGTATGGGGCACACCCCCGCGGCGATGACGGACGAGCATGCGGCTGTCAGCGCCCCCAGCCCCCAGAGCGAAATGTAGCCGCACGGCTGCCTTGGCCGCCCCGCCGTAGCTGTCCATGGTGTTGACCAGGGTAATGTTCATTGTATTGCCTTCATGGTGTATTACCTTCGCCCACTTTCGACCCTGAAACTCGCAGACTGACGCAATCCTTCATTCAATCTCATTTCCTCAGAAACAGTTCAAAGACGTAAACCTCGTTTCCAGCCGCGATCGTCGGGTCCAAAATGCGCTTCCGCACCTCATCTGGAAACGGCGTGTTAGGGGAACGAGAGTCCTCTACCACCTCAAACGCCTCGCTGAAGACGGCCACAATGTGATCAGGATGCAGCCGGTTCAGCACATCATCCTCGTACGCGTAATTAACGATCCGTTCCTTGTCTTCTTGCGGTATATCCAATCTGGCCACGCGATCGGCCAACTGAGCCGGGGTCATAATCAGATGCCCATAGTCGGGGACGGGGTTGGTATCGTCCGTGAACTTGTAGAACCGCGCTTTACCAATGAAATACACGTGGTGGCCATCACGCGATGGCCACATCGGAGCGCCATGCAAGAAAACGTGCCCGCCCGGGACCGTCACACGGTGCAGCTCGCGAGCAAAGGCATCCATGCCTGTGACATGCTCGAGCAATGCACAGCCCACAACCAGATCGAAAGAGCAGTCCTCAAAGGGCAGATCTCGTCCGTCGCAGTGAACAAAAGATATTCGATCGTCGTTATAGCCTTTGATAGATTTGGAGAAGTCGACCATATTGCTGCACTGCATATGCACTGCCCCAAGACGGAGCAGGGCCTTGCCCACGACCAGATCACTATCGCTCCCAATTTCCAGTATTCGGCTACCGGCCACAGCAGTGCGCCGGAGTATCTTAACAACAAAATCCAGCTGATACGGCGCCAGATCGATGCTCGGCGCAGCCGCAAGGGCTGCGGCCGCAACATCTCCCTGGAGCCGGCGCGCGCGGCCGGCGGCGATGGCCTTGCTTGTCATAAACCGCCGGACCAAGGGGCTACCATAAACCTCATCGAGCACTGCGGGACCGACACGTAAAGACTCCTGCGTTGGTGTGTCCTTTTCGGCCCAACCCCCCAGTGCCTGTATCCGTACGTTATCAGGATTGCCAAAGCCCTCAGGGCTGACAATACCGAGGAACTCCAGAAAGGCCTGCTGGATTGCGTTCGTCGAGCTGCAATGGTGGCAGACCAGAACCTCGACATTTTCAGACCGAACCACGGCAAAGCTTTCACGGGCATCAACCTCGGCCCCCAGGAGATCAATGGACGTCAGACGCGAAAACACCTTTGTCAGGTTGTCCTCAATGAACTTCCAGCCAGCCCGTATACGCAAATCGGGTTCACTATCGCCAGAGGACTCTAAAACCGTAGCCGCCAGGGCCCAAGCCACTGGCTCCCCACAAGGCAGGATGAACTTCCAGCGCAGGCGGTCCTTATACCGCCTCCAGGCCTGTCGAAAAGCGGCACACGAGATGTAATTCTGAAGCGATTGCCTGCCTTTGAGTTCAGCAGACATGGGGCGCTCGACTGTCGACAGGCTGAAGTGATATACAGGATAGGCTGAAATGTGGTCGGGCAGGGTCCGCAACGCTTCAGCCAAGGGCTTGCCTTCATCGTTCGCGGCCGACATGACGCAGACCACAGTGTCGCCATCGACGACGTGATTCAGCTTTTCAGCAAAACCCATGTGGCCGTTGGCTTCGACACCGTTAACCGGCAGGGACATCAGCCTCTCCTCCCTGACCCACTCACCCGCCCTGCCGTCTCGCAATGCGTCACGGATCGCCCATCGAGTCTGGGTCTGGTAGCCGCAAGTGCGCATCGCCGGGAAGATCCTCTGGAATTCGCGAGAGGCATCGGCCAACGCCCTGTCCACAAAGGGGAAATTCTTGGGCCGCCAATAGTCAGGTCGGGCCTGCTCCATAGATGTCTTGGATGCCTTACTCAGATTAAACACCCCAAGGACCTTGTCCACCTTGACTATAGCATCAGGAAAACGCCTCACAGCCTCAAGAAGAAACTCCAGGTCGTGTTTATCCGGGTTATCGATATTGAAGGGCACATGCTCCTGCAGCTCCCGTCTGATAAAGTACCCCACCGGGTTGTAGCAGTATGCGTTCATCTCCCAGTGCCTGAGCATAGACTCGAGGTCGATCTTTGGATCATTCAACCAGGAACTCCCGTCCTTTTCCACGTCTACCCTGACCTGCCCCACGACCATCATAACACCGGGTGCGAATGCCCTGACTGCAGTCGCGAAAGCCTTTTTGACGAAACAGTCATCAGCGTTGAGGTACACGACCACGTCGCCTCTGGCCATGGCAAATCCCTTATGCATGGCATGTACCTGCCCTTCATCTGGCTCAGATATCCATCTCAGGTGCCTGTATTTATTAAGAATTTCAACGGTACCGTCTGTTGAACCTCCGTCCACGACGATGTGCTCCCACCGCCGGTAGTCCTGAGTTGTAACACTGGCTATGGCGCGCTCGAGGTGACCCGCGCTGTTGAACGAGGGGGTGATGATCGATATCATGAGGGACATGGATGTTATGCCGCTTTCATCTGTGGATGGATTTGTAAACCTCCGACTCAAGGATGCTGCGCCGGAAATATTCAGGCGACATCTTTTCTCGGATCGGAGCGAACTTTAGGTACTCATGTGTCTGCCGAGCCAAATCATGGTCCTCCGCCTTCTCCGCAGCCTCGTCGAATGACGTGTAGTAGTACGGATAAGCCTCTCCCAGGTATTCGACTACGGCCGGCAGCGGGTTGATCAACAAGGGTGTGGCCCGGGCGATGCACTCTATGACCGTATTGTTGGCGCTGGCGTCGTACATACAGACAAACGCGATGTTCCTCTCAAGCAGGGCGTCGAATTCCTCGTTGGGAAGGAACCCGAGCATTTCAGCGGTTTCGTACATGTGCTCGTGGAATAGGCCTTGGCGCTGTCGCTCCTGGCGCTCGCGCCTTAAGATCAAATCAAAGTAGTCCAAATCCTTGACTGCAGGCAGGCCAACCTTCTCATAAGCCTTGGTGGGAAGCTCGTAGATAGCGTGGAGCATCCGCATGTACCAGCCTACCTGCACGATCTTTTTATGAGGGTTATTTCGAAAGCCTTCCCAAGACCACTGCCGCTCTGGAAATTCGGTCGGGAAGCGGAGGACGCTCACCGGTAAATGCGGGAAGCTCTCGCGCAGGAATTGCGCGCTATACTCGCTCATGGCGAACACTCCCTTGCAGTGCCGCAGGCTTTTCTTCCACCCCCGCTGCCTGAAGGTCCAGCGAGCCCCGCCCGTCGCCTCAATGCGAGACAGCCACTCGGGCATGTTCTGCGTTTCGTGGATGATGCCGATCCACGGATGCCCGATGTACATCGGTCCTTCGGGATGCCAGCGCATGGTCCGCTCGACAAAAGTGTCGAAATAGATAGCCCTGGGATTATGCAACGGCTTTAAGCAATGCACAGCATAAACCCAGCCCGTGCGGTGCCGGCCGTAGAATGCCTGGAACTGATCGCCGCCCACATTCAGACCCTGAGCGAAATTGCAAACTGCAGGCTTGGGGTCAAGCTTCAGCCCCTGGCAGAACACGCGTTTGCGGTAATGCTGAATCAGAGACCGCACCTTGCAGACCTTAACAGATACCCGGGAATAAATCACTGCAAACCAGTTGCTAACGTGGCCTTTGACCTTTCGGACCCGTGTTAGTATACCCCACCCCAGCACTAAAACTTCCTTTCATGTTACAAATAATCGGGGAAATGGCTCAGATCGAATTCATCGAAGCTCGCCTCAGCACAGAAGGTTACCCGATGAGTTTGCCGTCATCGGGCTTCCCAACCCTCATCATTTGCGAATGCCGATGAAAAATCTGCATCAGAAGAGGCCACAAAAAAAGGAAAGAGCCGTTTTGTGTAACAACAATCAAACCTTGGGGTGTCGATTACACAAAACCCATCACAACGCGCTGATTCTCTTGGCAACAGTCCGCTGAACATACTGCGAACCGTGCTCTGGAAAAATGGTTTGATACTCATAGCGTATCCTGCAGTAATCCTGAAGTCCATTCTCGAACTCCGGAAGCCCTTGATATTACCTTCTCAGCTAATCCATAACGGCATCCCACTGATGGTGGCCGCTCTTCTTGACCAGTGCCTTTAAGAGGTTGCACACAGAAACAGCCCGCGAATTATCTTCCTTCTCCTTCAGCAGGTCCACGATGCGGTCCAGCCGCGATGCCCGGGAGTAAATACTTGGTTCTTGCTGAATCTTGAAAAGCACCCAGCTGATCACCAAATCCCTCGGGTCACGGATGAGATAGACCTCTTTCTGGAAGCCCATGTAGCTCTCGGTCTTCTTAGGGCTCTCATCAACACCGAGGATTATCTTGGCCAACACGCCGCATTCTGAATCGACAGGTTCCGGCACATAAGCATCAGCTTCGAACAAAATCCTCGGGGTCCAGGAAAGGGAGTTCCGTATCTTATAAAAAACTCCCGTAGTTCCGGACCTGTACGGCCCAAAGACAACAATGGATAATGGCAGCACGGCAGGCATTCTAAACCTCTTTCCTGGCTATCGACCTTCTTTGGATCTTATACTCCCCCCATGAAGGGGCGCATGATGCGGACGATTTCTGAAGGGATCTTCCCCTTCACAATACAGCTTGCATAGGTTTCGCCATAAATCCGTCCGAGGATATTGGCCGAAACCTGATCCAGGGCGCCCGCCAGCTCCGTCATATCTGTCGGGTGATACCGTTCAATGATGGCATTGACAACAGACTGAATACGCCGCTCGGTGTCTTCGCAAATGGTTTTCAAATGCGCTGAGGAAGAACGACCGCTTGCAATGCCCTGATACAAAAACCACATCATCCGGTTACCCAGAGATGATGCACGCAGCATTTGATCCAGCCCTCTATGGAATCCTTTCCCTTTGCGCCCGGTGTCACCCTTCCCGGGCATAATAGTCGCTTTCCGCTGGTCGACAAATTCTGCCACCTGAGCAGTCAGGGCAATCAAATCTCGGACCTTCAAAAACGACAGATCCGTCTCCGTCCGGTTCATAATTTTGGCTGCCCACACTGAATTGATGATCTGGCGACGAAACCCATATTCAGGTGTCCGATTGTGTGAGTGCCTGACCTTGATATCTGGGTGATAGAGGATCTTCCACCCCCCGAACAACATCTGCAGGGCCCAGGCCATGTCTTCTGCAAAGGCCGTTTCAGGAAACGGATGGCTTACCAGCAACTCCTTTCGATAGATGGCGCAGACATTGTCCAAATTAATGGTCCGATAGGCTCTATCATAGGGCATTTCCTGGAAAGATTCAAGTGATGCGATCTGCTGCATCGCCGGCTGATCGCCCCTGGCCTGGCTGATGGATTCGGTCTCGAACCGTGCATAGAGCGTGGCTGTATCATGGGGGATCTGGTCCGTATAGACCGCGGCCGCGCCCGATTCATGCAGGGCGGCGGTTAAGCGTGAAAGCCATTCTTCTGAAACAGGAACCGCATCCTGCACCATGAAGAGGACCTGATCAAACGCGGCCATGGCAAGCGCGGCATTGCGGGTTCGGGCATGATGAAAATCCTCTCTTTTGATGTGTTTCACCATAGCGCCCATACTTTCGGCGAGTTCCGGGGTCCGGTCCGAGGAACCGGAATCAACCACCATGAGCTGGATCGGGCCATCGTAGACCTGTTGTCGAATCATCTGGAGGCATTCAAAAAATACGGGACCCCCGTCACAGGTGGGAATAATAATGGTGATGCCTTCATCCATTTCTGTTCTCTTAAAACAATCCTGTATTTAACTTGAAGATCGGGTGGATTTATCGTATGTTTGAAACAAAATCAAGCCCCATCAGGTGCGATCCCAAAACAATCCTTGAAACCCATCGGAAAGGAGGTGATGCACCATCCCACGAGATCATTCAAGGGTGTTGGTTCAAAAAGCGATGACGTTTCGCGCATTATCCATTGAATGTCGGGGCCCGGCAGGTGGAAGGATCCGGCAGTATGCAGTCTCGAAAGGAGGCAGAGATGAAAAAATTTAGTGGAATTAATAGGACATTTCTATTTGCTCTCGCCGTTTGTTCCATGCTTTTCTGCGCAGCCCAAAAAACAGAGGCGGTCGTGGGCATCCCGGATCAGGTCCCGGCAGCTACACTCCTGGTCCCCTTCTTTGAGGTGGGCATCTCTTCCGGGGAGGGGACCCTACTGGTGATCACCAACCAGGGACATACAGACTCGATCCTTCACTGTGAGATCTGGGATCGGGACGGGAACTTCCAGGCATCGCAACATATCACCATCAATGACCACGAGGAGTGGCACATCTCCATGAGCGCCTGGCTGGATGCCCTGGAGGTGATCACCCCCGGGATCAAGGCCAATCTTCAGGTAGGAGATTACTACTGGGGGTATATCACCTTCGACAGCGTGACGACCCTCACGGCCCTCCATCCCTATGACGATGGCTATCCTTTTGCGGACAACAACGATTTTACGGGCTGGATTTACTATATCGACCTTCTGGAGGGGAAAACCAACGGGATTTGCATGGTTCCGATCGAGGCGGTCACCAGCAGCGTGGATCCAGCAATCCAGACAGGGTTCTACGATAATGCCTACGATACCAGCAGAGAAAAAATTAACGGTCCATCAAGGCACTATGCCAATATCCTAACCACCGGGGAAACCTATTCTTCCACCACGTATGTGGAGATGTTCGGTCGCTTTTTCCAGCAGGAATCGGTCCAGGGCGCCACCCGGATGGTGATCTGGCGGTATTTGCCTGCCGATCACGGCGCCACATCCATCGACTGCGACAATGCCTACATCAAGAGCGAGACAGGCGACGTTGTGACTCCGACCATCGCGCTCGACCATGTGGTCAACGTGATTGATATCGGCGAGTTTACCACTGCCGCGGATTTTCCGGCCGGCTGGGTCTACCTGCTCATGGAGGAAAACAGCACAACCTATCCCACCGACCATCAGATCTATGGGTTTATGATTAATTCCGCCAATTATCAGGCGTCTCTCAACTGGATGGCCATCTTTGAAATGCAGATTCATGCCCATTGATTCTGCGGGCAACCAGCTCGTGGCGGGTGCTTTGGGGTAAAAAACGGTCGATCGCACTCCTGAGGTATGACCCGATACTCCTAACCAGGCCTCAGGGGGGACTTACCTCTTCGGAAAGGAAGTCCCCCCAGGGTTTTTCATGTACGGTTCCTGCGCATAGGATGACCGAAAACCAAAATGCCTAATGATCGAGAAAACCCAACCGCTTCCCAAAAACCCCCGATTCTATCGTTATGCTTTCCGGCGTACGGCTTGCACTGTCTTTTCTTCTGCGCCATCCTTGCCGGCTTATGGCTGCGCGTCACTCAGCTCCCGCAACAGATGCTCTTCGGCGATGAATGGCATGCACTCTGTACCGCGGCCCGGGCCAGCTACGGGCAGATCCTGACGAGTTTCGGGGGATCTGATCACTCCATTCCCATTGCCGCCTACTACAAGCTTCTCATGAACACCGTAGGCCTTTCGGAATGGGGCATCCGGATTCCGTTTGCCGCCGCAGGGATCCTGACCGTTCTAATCGTCCCCTTGCTGGTCCGGCATTTCGTGGACCGTTTCTCATTCGTCCTCTTCGCCTGGCTCCTGGCCCTCTCCCCCACCCTGGTCTTTTTCAGCCGGTTTGCCAGGCCGTATGCCATCGTAGTTTTTCTCAGTTTTTGCGCCATCATGTTCTTTTTTCGCTGGTGGGTCGAATCCAGGAGATGGTTCAGCCTCCTCTATATGCTCCTGACAGCAATGGCCGCCTACATGACCGTGGTGGTTCTTCCCTTTCTTCTGGGCCCGTTTGTCTTTTTCTTTTTCTTATCGTTAGGCCAACATGGCGAGCAAAGGTGGCGGGGCATCCGCCGACTGACAGGTCTTGGGGCATTGACCGCTATCCCCCTCTTGTTCCTGCTGTTACCCCCTCTTTTAGGCGATTTCTCTGCCATCCATGTAAAGGCCGGCCATACGCCGATTCCCTGGTCAACCGCTGGGCCCGCATTTTCTATACTAACCGGCGTCAACAGCCTCCTTCTTGCGACCGCCCTCGTCATCATTGCAGGCGCGGGTATCGTTCGCATGTTCCTGACCCAAAAAAGGTTTCTCTCTTACCTAATCGCAGCGTTGCTCATTCAATTAGCAGCCCTCCTCATCATCCGCCCCCTGGCAAGTGATTCACCTCATATTCTGGCCCGATATATGGTTCCTACACTTCCTTGCATTCTTTTGTTCATCGCTGTAGGCGTACAAACGCTCTCCTCCAGCAAATGGATACGCAATAAGGTTGTGAAGATTGGTATCCCTATAGCCTTTTGCCTCGGGCTTTTCCTCCTGGGGCCTTACCCTGCGGTCCTTTTCCGGCCCAATAATGCCCTGGGTCTGCGGTTATATGTTCATGCCCTCACGGGCAAGGACCACCGCTGGATCCTGAGGCGGATACCGTCCTTTTATCACACGCTCGCGACCCATCCACCCGGAAGCCTGACCCTGGTCGAGGCCCCGCATCAGTGTTATACCGACCCGATTCCCCTTTACCAGGAAATCCACCGTCAGCATGTCATTAAAGGCATGGCCAATGGCTTATGGTGCACCATTCCCACTGCCGGACAAGGAGACCTGATTTCTAATGCAAAAGGTCTTGCGCTCAATACCATGATCCCCCTCAGTACCCCCCGGATACTTGTGAATCGCGGGGTGGATTTTCTGATCTTTCACAAGCATCTCCAGGGTGAGACGCCGATCATGCTTCCGGGCTATCGAGATGTGGATATTTCTGGATACATTGACCGATACCGAAACCTTTTCGGGATACCGGTCTTTGAGGATCAGGACATCGTGGTATTTCACATTGGTAGAGAACCTCTTGAAAACAGGGGACAGGCCGCCCTTCTCAGGGCGCATCCTGCGGGCGCGACAAAACGTGATCACCCGCTGGATCCGTCGTCCGAATAAAAACAGTTCGTTTCTGTTGACAGTAGGGAGCATCACGCAGGAAATGGGACACCTCAACATCGCATATTTGGTTGCGTCCAATACCCTCTCAGGGGGTCTGCGCGTTGTCATGCAGCAGGCCCATGGGCTCACCGCCAGAGGTCATTTTGTGACCTTGGTCTGCCCCGATCCACCGCCTGACTGGTTTCCATTGGGCAAAGTCCGATGGGACACCTCTGACTTTGCCTCCTCAACCGCCCTTGGCCAAGCGGATGTGCGCATAGCGACCTTTTGGAATACCGTATCCCCGGCTTTCAAGGACTTTAGAGGACCGATCTTTCACCTCTGTCAGGGCTACGAGGCCGATTTTTCCTTTTATGCCTCGGTTAAAAAAAAAATCGAATCGGCCTACCGTATGCCGACCCATAAGCTGGCTATTGCTCCCCACCTGATAAACCGCCTTGAGGTTCTTGGACACACCCCCGTCAGCTATATCGGTCAGACGTTCGAGCCGAGTGAATTCCCGCCCGCCCTGAATAGGACCTTCGATCAATCTCTCCCAATCATTTTGGTGGTCGGCATATTTGAGGCGGATGTCAAGGGCGTGCGCGAGGCCTTGACAGCCCTGGCAGAATTGCGGCGGCTGGGCGTCCCTTTTTGCCTCCGCCGGGTCTCAATGCTGCCCCCCACCCAGGAAGAGACGGATCTGATTGCGGCCGATGAATACCATATCCAGCTCCCCCCTTGGCAGATGGGCGAGGTCTACCGCACGTCCGATCTTCTCATCGGTCCCTCACATCCCGAGGAAGGCTTCGGGCTGCCGGTCCTCGAATCCCTTGCCTCAGGGCTCCCGGCACTCCTATCCGATACCCCCGGCCACCACCATATTGCTGGAGAAGCCGCCGAGTATTTTCCCTGCGCCAGTATCGCGGCCCTTGCCTCCCAATGCGCGGCCCTCCTGTCCTGCGCCTCCCGCCGGGCACAGTTATCATCCCGAGGGCCGCGGCAGGCCAGCCGCTTTTCCACCTCCCTGGTCATCGACAGGCTTGTTGCCGTGTTCCGGGAGGTTCTCATGAAATAGGCCTCGCAATGATTGACGTGTCGCCCTCCAGGCGGTATACTCCAACATTAACATGCGCAACAGCCCGTTATGGCGCTTTTATTAACTCTCGAATCATCCCCATGACAAAACCTTTATACACAGTGGCCTGGCCCATGCGCAAGGCGCCAGACATCTATGAAATCCGCTTTTCATACGACTATTGTCGCAACAAAAGCCAGGAGGCCTGTGGAGAAGCGGGGATCCCCTTTGCCTGGGCCGATTATGATGACGACACGGCCCTCGGCCAGATCCTTTTGCAGATTAACGGGCGATTCCTCCTGATGGCATGCAGCCCTGAACTGGTCATATCATCCGCCGCCATAAAGGCCTTTCTCTCCTGCCCGCCCGACCCATACGATGCCCTGGGCCCGGTCTTCAACCAGACGCCCCTCCCCCGACAAGTGGCATCCCTCCCCGGCCCATATCTCGACATGGCGTCTTTCGAAGAAGTGGCCCATATCCTCGCCCAGGCACAAGGCCATGAAATGATATCCGTGAGTCAATTGGATCCTGCGTGCATTTTTTATGATGTGCAATTTTTGAGGAGCCTGGCCCCTTCCATTCCGGCATGCCAGCTTTCCCAATCCCTGCAAAAGCATCGGGCCGTCCGGCTGGGTGTGGCCACAGGTGCGTTGATGCACCACGGATTTCTGGAAAATCTTGGGTCTCCGCGGGATGACCTGGTCCGGCTGGTCCCTCAAGGCGTCCGGCAGGTCTTGGATATCGGGTGCGCCAGGGGAGGTTACGGCAAGGCACTGAAGGCCGCAAACCCGCGGATCTTCATCACCGGCATTGAACAGAACCCGGTTCTGGCCGCGGCCGCGGCCCCCCATTATGATGAATTGATTGTCGCTCCGGTGGAGCAGGTTCGCCTTGAAACGCCAGTGGACCTCATCAACTGCGGCGACGTTTTAGAGCATCTCCAGGACCCCTGGACCCTCCTGGCCCAGCTCCATGCCCTCTTGAGGCCCGGCGGCTATCTCGTGATGAGCATCCCCAATGCGGGCCACTGGTCCATTGTACGCCAGCTCCTCAGGGGACAATTTGAATACATCCCCTTGGGCCCTCTCTGCATTGGTCATGTACGGTGGTTTACGGAGTTTTCGATTCGAAGGGACTTACAACAGGCAGGATTTTCTATTGATCGGTTCGAGCGCCAGCAGACACCCCCTACACCCCAAGGGGATGCCTTTATCGAGGCCCTGTGCAGGGCCGTGGATCCAGACGAGACATCGCTCCGCACCAATGAATTCATTATCCGGGCCATCAAGGCGTGAGGTCGCTTCCATTTATCGCAAAGGCTTGCCCTCTTTCTCCAGGACGTGTTTCACTTCGCTTGCTTTTATCACCCATGTATCCTGGATAGGCGCCTCCAGATCTTTGGTTACGCCCATCACCCGGTACGTCACCATCAGCTTCACACTTGCCGCGTCCCCCTCGATAGCGACCTGGTCAACACGAATGGAGAGGTACTCAACCTGCCCTGCATTAGCGACGCGCCGCTCATAATCCTCAAAAGAGATCGTATCCTTTTCGAGCTCCATTTCGTAAGCGGCCTTCACATCCTTTTTCACCAGCCTATCTGTCCAGTAGCGTTCGGCTGCTTCTCTGACCGCACCCTCCGGATCCTTGATCGTCTTCTCTCCCTTATTACACCCTGATACCATTAACAGCACGACCATAAAACAAACGCCTACCCACTGAACCATCCGACAGGCTGACCCCATGGATCTCCACAAAACCTGCATCGTCATTTCCATCCTTTCCACAACCTGCCCATTTACGTCGAAATGAGCCAGGGGCATCTTCTCCTGGACATTTTTAGTTCGGAGCCTTTTTCCCCACGCCCTTTTGCTGGTTCAAAAAGACCTGTATGCCGCCCCCCTTGCCCTCGGGCTGGCCGTAATTTGCAACAATATCCCTGTATCCATCGCCGGTCAGATCGACACACGATATCCCATACATCCGGTTGAGTCCTTCCTTTGGCAGACCCGAAACTGTCCGTTCCTCCCAGCCGTCCGATTTCCTGGAAAAAACTCGAATCCCGCCCAGAGCTGTACCGGCAACTATTTCCATGGCGCCGTCCTGGTCCAGGTCGCATGCGTCCACACACCAGAATATCTCCGAAGGGAGCCCCGTGGAGAATTCCTCCCATCCATCCGCACGGCTTAAAAAGGCCTTCAATGACACGCCCCCTTCCTTGCCAATTCCGGAGACGCTCGCCACAAGGTCATCCCTTCCGTCGTGGTCCAAATCGGCAAGGGTAACGAACTCGAAGATCACTTCCTTGGGAAGGCCTTCATTAAATTGACTGAAATTTCCCTTTCCATCATTGATCCAGACAACGAAGGGCTTCAACGCATTCAGCGACGCCACCACAATATCCGTTCGCCCATCCCCGTTGACATCTCCTGAGCCCAATTGATCGGCCCCCAGTCCATGCACTTCCTTACCCCCAAGCGGCTTGCACGACCATTCTCCATCCCTTAACACACAGACCCACACCCCACTGGGGTAGGGATACTCTTTCGCAAACGGTCCCTCCGACACAGCGGCCACATCCAGATGCGGGGCATCGTCAAACTGTCCGGCGATGACGGCCCTTGAGATAAACGTCCTGCCTGGCGGCAACCCTTTTGAGAAATCCTCAAATCGCCCATCTCGCATGCCCCTGAGCACCTTTAACCCGATGCCGTGCATGGCAAGGACCATATCCAAAACGCCGTCTCCATCAAAATCGTCTGCAGCAACTGTCCCGTAATCATATTTCAAATTTTTGGGAAATTGAAGATCGGCCGGGGTCCACTCCCCGCCCCCATTTCCATACCATACGTGCGGCGCCCTATCTTTTGCCTCGTTCCTCGCAGGCGGGGCCAGGATATCCATATGTCCGTCTACGTTCAGATCGCTGAAGCCGATCCCGTGACGCCACTCGCCTTCGGCGGGAAGGCCTTTAGAGCCATTGGCAAATAAAAGCCCGGCCTCCTTCTCCTTAGTTTCCGATACCTCCTTCCGCTCATCACATCCGGAGGTGAAACTGCAGGCCGCAACGAAGAGAAAGACAACGATCAAGATGGGAATGACTCTCTTAATTCTATAGATTAAAATGACGAGACCTCCTGAGTAAATCCAATAAAAAGGTGGGTCCTCCAGAGGGAGAACCCACCTTCTTTTTAATTATTCATCTCTTCTCTGAATGGCTGGTTGATCCTTCGCCTGTTCCGACCTGAATCGGCCACAGGTCAATCACTATTCCGTAAAATCAGGAATATCAACCAAGTCACACAGAAGATCCGTCCATGTCCCTGCATCCCTGTGAGCAGCGAACAAAACCGCCCAGTTGAGGCCTGGCAAAGGACCATCCGCCCGCTGCCAGGAGTATGCCAACCATTCGGAGGCCAACGGTATCGCGCTATACAGCCACGGATATTCATCCAACATGCCTCCACTCGTCGGGCCATCTACGCATTCATATTCCCACCTGATGTTAAGCCAGCCGCCGATGCGCCCTGCAAGCCATGACGATGGGAGGATGCGCCTCACGTCGATAAAGTTCACCTCCCAAGGGAGGTTGATCTGGCCGGATCGCCATTTCTCCGTTTCATCAAAAATATCGATGACCACATTGTACCGATCCGGGTCAAACTGGCCGCCCTCAAAGAACTGCCCCAGATTAGCGCTGCTATACACAAAGATGTGGTTGGACGCATTGGCATCATGGAGATAATACCTGGGCAGCAGACTAAAGTAGGAAGGCACGCCAATCATTTCTCCGGTCTCCGGGAGCGGCTTGTCAACAAGCGGGAGCGATTCGCACCAGCCTTGCTCACGCAGCTTACTGGTAAGCAGCGCAATGCCGGTGTAGACCTCGAAGTCCGTAAACTTCGGCCAAGGAAGGTATCCAACACCCCCAAAATAGGGGAGTTCCAGGGCCGTATTCTGGGTGTACTGCCATCCTTCACAATCGGTTGGGTTGGCATCTCTCGGGGCATACTCCCTCGCCGGAATGGTGCTGCCGGCGGTCTGGCCACGGAGAAGATCGATCACGTAGGTATGGCCGATCAGGTTGTCAGGATAAATTCTAGTCTTTGTGTCACATCCCTCAACACATCCGCCTTTATAAACAAAGTTCTCAAAGGTCATATACCCCATGTAGTGATCCACGACCCCATCGCCGTCCAGGTCCACTTCCAGATCCTCCAGACCTCCGGCGCCTACTTGTGTCGAGATCAAATCGTAAAGGGAAACTGGAAAAACGTCGTGCGGGGTATAAGGCTCATCACCATCTGCCACATGCCGGGATTTCTTATCCCAAATGGTCCAGTGCACATAGCCCGGAATTCCTTTTACCTCTGTAATGGTGGCCAGGGTGTTATCCCCCCGGGCACCTGGCGCTCCAGGTATGGAAACAATGAAGAACGGCAGAAGAACATCCGTTCCCGGTACGTCATCGGGCATTCCAACCAGGGCCGATGACGGACCTGCCATAAACGCCACCAATGCGACAACTGATAAAGCCAGAAAGATCTTTTTCATGCTCTTTTCCTCCTAAAAAAATTATTGGTTCGTGAACATTTGTTGACCGCTTTGCAACCCACCTTTATTCGTTGATTTCCGGCTATCACCCCCTTCTCATTTAAAATTTTTGAGCCGCTGTTTATGTTATCTCCGTCCTTCGCTTTTGAATGAAAATTAATTTTTAAAACCAATTATGCGATGAAACTATCAACTTTGTCAAGGGGTTTCTGATAAATTTTGAATTATCTTATATACTTTGCGATTACGGGTACAAAATACGGTGCCATCGCACCCTGAGAGGTTTTAAT
Organism: uncultured Desulfobacteraceae bacterium; assembly: GCA_964384085.1. GTDB lineage: Bacteria > Desulfobacterota > DSM-4660 > Desulfatiglandales > Desulfatiglandaceae > AUK324. The sequence goes on along the minus strand of CAYLJZ010000017.1, from coordinate 24,974 downwards.
AGCAAATACGCAGTGATCTGTCAAGCCTTTTTTGATCGTAAGAGGCCGAACCTCCCGAACCAGAGGTCGATGCGGGAGGTATCCTGATATCTTTTAAGACATTTGCCCCGGTCTCACCCACGTAAATAGGCCCCCAAACATCTGCGTTCCTTTCCACATAAAGTTCCATCCAACCTGCCGTAAGACGTGGCAGGGGTATCTGATAGTCACCCAGGGGACCACTTGTCTCTGCCTCTGCTTCCTGAACGTCAGAATACCCGGACTTGAGAATTATTTTCACGCCGGTGACCCCTTCATCCTCATCGATAAGGCGATTATCGTTCCGGTCTTCATACACAGTCCCCACCACAAAAGATCTCTGCTCACGCGGCGCCGCAAAATCCGCAACCACCACATAGCTGATGGTCTTTCCGTCGGCATCCTGAAAGGCCTCCACAACGCCAATGCCCACTTCGGTCACAAAGGGGGCAAAAATATTTCTGTCGACGCCGGATTGAGGGTCCACATCGGCTTTAAGTATCTGCTCGTAGAGACGGCGGGCAACGTCAAGGGCACTCTCTCCCTGACGAACATCCCCCACGGCCGATAGCGTGCCCAGGCTTTCCCTCACATAAGCCGGATCATAGCCGGTGGCCGCAACCCTGTCGAAAGGGGTCAAGCCGTCCAGTGAAATGGTGTTGAAATAGCGCTGATCGCACATGTCGCGATTATGGGCCGCTGCCGTCCAGTGGAGTCTTTCATCCCATGCAAAAGGGGGAAGGGGGTCGCTCAAGGCCCATCTCGGGTTTCCATAGGCCTCCCGAGCGCTGGCTGGCTCGATGCCGGCATTAAGAAGCGCCAGGTCGGGGTCATTTCTGGCCGCATTGAGCATCGCCATAAGGGCGCGCTCAACTGCCTCGATGGCTGCAATCGAATTTCCAAAGTCGAGGGTTGCCACAAAGGCGTTCAGGACGGTGTTCCCTCTGGTGAACTGGCCGCTCCGCAGGGCGATTCCCGCCTCGGTCCTCTCGGGATTAAGAATATTCCGGGCCTCTGTTGTCTCAGGGTTTAACTCGGCCAGAAAGATGGATTTAAACATAATCCTGGCAGCCTCTGCAGGCGCAATGAGGTTTCGAAAAGCGACGATGCCCAGGGACTCTCCGCATCCGGCAGCCACATAGCCGCTCTCTCTGATCCGGTCGGCATAGGTTCGGCCGTCCAGTGAGGTGTGTGAATAATAGGTATAGGCAATCATGTCCTCAGTATGGGCGAGGGCTGCCTCATAGAGCTTTTCATTGAAATCCAAGGGGGAAAGGCCCTTTGTCAAGACATCGTACAGTTCGGGTAGGTCACGGAGGACACTCTCCGGGTCCATCCCCAACGACGCCGCCATGGAGAGAGGATCTCTCCTGGCCTCGTTGATCAGTTCAAGGAGTAAAACCTCCTCCTCAGAAGGCACAAATTCCTCTCCATACCCCTTTTGGGAGGGTCCCAATAAAAGGAACAAAGAAAAAAACAGTATGGTGACCGCCTTGAACATGTCTATTAGACTATGCAAACGATATGCCATCCTTGACGGGCGTGGCAGGATAGATGAATGGACCGATAGAATGGCAAACATGAAAAGGAGAACTGCCTTGCCAATATCGATTCCATTCCTCTAACTGCCCTATCCCAGCGTGCCAATGGGGGCCAAGACCATGACTACAAAGCCACCATCCGGCATCAGGTCCCCTAATATCCCATAGCGTTTGGTCACATCCATCCACATCTGGCTAAATTTAGCCACTTCCCTACCACCGTTTTCTCAACAACACCTCGGCTGTAAAGGGCTTTCCATCTATAGTGCTGTAGGTGCCTGCGGTCTCGTAATGGTTGTTTGTCAGGTTCCTGATGGAGATCTGGAGATCCAGTCCAGGCAAAAGGATATCGTGGAGCGTTGCAGCCGTGTCTAAGACCCAGGCGCCGGGTATATGTTGAAAGGTGTTGGCCCTTGGATACACAAGTTGCGTTGACGAATGATAGCCGACCCTTGCAAAAAGGGTCACCATTTCGTTCACCCGCCAGGTCCCCATCAGGTTAAACAGCCTCTTGGGTCCGATGTCGTAAGGAAAATTCAGCTCCTCATAATTGGGATCAGGGTCATAGTACTTGATGTAAAGATAGGTTTCATCAGGACCGCTGTTGTTTTGAACGGTCAGATTAGCGGAAAAATCGAGATCTCTGAAAGGCGAAAAACGGCCCATTAGCTCAACCCCATAGATCTTCTGATGGTTCGGTTTTGAAAGCCCTGCATACGGATCTTCCATTCGGTGGTTCTCTATGTTGCTGACAAAACCGCATACACTCAGCTCGCCCATTTCAGAGGGCTTCCACCCGACCTGCAAGTTGGCGGTATCGATCTCCTCGAGATCCGGTTTTTCATCCTCTATGAGCTGCTTCGCAAAAGGGCTCCGGTAGGCGGTCCCGTACAGGGCCTTGAACATCCATTCCGACCAGGGGGCCCAGACAACCCCGGCATTATAACTCAGGGCATCCTTATACTGTGCATGATCATCGTTTCTTAAACCTAAGGAAAAATCAAAATCCCCCACCCTGTGGGTGTACTGCCCGAACAGGGACCAGAGCCGGTCATTATAGTTCTCAAGGGCATAGAGCGGCAAAAGGGTGGTTTCCTCCTGCGCAACATAATCAGGGAAGTAGCTCTCCCAGATCGGGGCATTCCTTACCTCCGTGTTCCTGTAGGCGAAGCCCCCGGTAAAAACCCCCTTCCCGGCAAAAAAAGTGCGGTCATAGATAAGTTCTCCGTAAAAGCGCTTCTCCTCCTGATCCAGCGTGCGGTCGATGATCTCATACTCAAGATTCATCCAGTTGTAGTAGCCGGCAAAGCGCACGCCCGAGGAGGGGTCCAGACTCCTCTTGGCCTCTATCTTGAGAAAACCGAACGGCCCGCTCCTGCTCTCAGGCCAGGTGAGCTCCTGGGCTCCGCTGCTCTCCTTAGGGCTGCTGATGGCGTAGGGCCTCTTGTAATCAGAGACCAGGCCCGACAGGGTAAACCAGTCCTTAAAGGAAAAATTTCCCGATGCCTCCAAATACCGGGATCGCCCGGGCTGTTCCTCTCCAAAACGATCCTCGTAGGGATAGGCCTTCTTGCCGTCCCCCCAAAACCGGACGATATTGCATCCGGTGTCGTCCTCATCTATGGTACGGCCGGTCACAGAAAGGAATCCATTCCACTCCCCGGCATCGTGCCCCATGTTCGCGTAAAGGGCGCCGTGGTCTCCCGGTCCCCCATACAGGATACCTGATTCAACCCCATCCAGATCCTTCCCCGTCATGGGGACGACGTTTACGATCCCCGCAAATGCGTCCGGCCCCCAGAGGACCGACCCGGGACCACGGACAACCTCTACCCGCTTGACCGACGCCAGCGACAGCTCGTAATCAAGGGGTTGCAGGGTCTTCGACACATCTGACCCCATGGGGACGATATTGTCATAAAGGAGCAGGGCAGAATTGGGAATTCCCCTAAGATAGGCCTCGGAGCCCCACTCCTTCTGGGCCATGTAGAAGCCCGGGGTCATCTCCAAGGCCTGGCTCACCGTCCTGACCCCCTGTGTCCAAAGGTCCTTTCGGGTAATCACCTCGGCCACGGCCGGCGCCTGCCATGCCCCTTCCTCGCGCCTCGAGGCGATGGAAAGGATCTCGATATCCTCGCCCACAAACATGAGAACCGTATCATTGCCCGATGAAGCCGCCCCACCGGATGCAGCCATGAGCGGCACACCCAACCCAAAAAGGGCAACCAGCGTCAGAACAAGGAGTTGGGCAACTTTATACTTCACGATCTACCCTTCGCAAAAGGACCCTGAACTTGGCCCGGGTGAGCCCCAACAGACCGGCCGCAACCGTCTGGTTGTTGCCTGACGCCTTCAGGGCCTTTTTTGCAAGATCCGAAACGATCTTGTCGAGCGATACGCCCTCTGCGGGGAGGGACAATTCAATCTCTCCGTTGCCGGTTGTCTGGGCCTTGTTGAGGAACGAAAGGGTTTGAGCCGTAATCGGATTACCCCCCGCGAGGATGACGGCCCGCTCCATCACGTTGGCCAGCTCTCTCACATTCCCGGGCCACTGGTATTCCAGCAACACCCGCATGGCCCCGCCGGTCATCTGGACATTCGGTCTGCAACCGAGGCGCGAGAGAAAATGCCTGGCGAGGAGAGGCACGTCATCCCGGCGCTCCCTCAAGGGAGGCGGCGTTATGGGGAACACGTTGATTCGAAAGAGGAGATCCTGTCGAAACGCCCCGGTTTCCACAAGCCCGTCGAGGTCTCGGTTGGTGGCGCAGATAACCCTCACGTCAACCGGAATCTCCTCATTGCCGCCCACCCGCTGGATTTTCTTTTCCTGAAGCGCCCTCAAGAGCTTTGCCTGGGCCTCGAGGGAGAGATCCCCGATCTCGTCTAAAAAGAGCGTGCCCCCCGAGGCATACTCGAATTTGCCCATCACCCGTCGATAGGCCCCTGTAAACGACCCCTTTTCATGGCCGAACAGCTCGGATTCGATCAGGTTCGATGAAATGGCGGCGCAGTTGACGGGCACGAATCGGTTCTTGCTGCGGGGGCTTGCATAGTGAATGTAACTAGCCAGAAGCTCCTTGCCCGTCCCTGACTCCCCATGGATCAGGACCGCGGAGTCGCTCTTCGAGACCTTTAGAGCGAGTTCCATGACGTGGGTCATCGACGTGGACGCGTAGACAATCTCCTCGCTCCCGGCAGCCTTCTGCAGTTCCTGTCGGAGGTCCTTGTTCTCCGCCATGATCCGCGAGACATTGAACGTCCGTTCAACGGTCAGGAGAATGCGATCCTCATCAAAGGGCTTGGTGATATAATCGGCAGCCCCCTTTCGCATGGCCTCCACCGCGGACTCGACCGTTGCAAATGCGGTAATGAATACCACCGGGCAGGGGAGGTCCATCTCCATGACCTTTTCCAGGAGCTCTATGCCGTCCATTCGGGGCATCTTGATGTCGGCGATGATCATGTCAAAGGGCGTGGACTGGACCATCTCCAATGCTTCCAACCCGTCCCCGGCCTGATCGACCCGATGCCCCTTCCGCGACAGCATCATCGACAGCAGGTGCCGCATCCGTTCTTCATCATCTACCACAAGGATATGGGCCATATGAGATTCCTTTTTAAGATCGTTACGAATGCAGCATAACTGCACACAGAAATTCTCACACAAAGGCACAAAGACACAAAGAAAAGCCTTTTTACTGTGGGTTGACCAATAAGCAGCTCACTTGTCTGCAAGCCTTATGCATAGAACTCAATCTCTCAATTCGCATGATATTTGGTTTCTCTCTGTGGCTCTGTGGCTCTGTGTGAGACGCGTCTTTTTATCAAGATGCGGGGAGGGGGATTTCGATGCGGAAACAGGCCCCGCCCTGGTCTCTGTTCTGAGCAATGATGGTCCCCTTGTGCACGGTGACCACCTGCTGCGCATAGGCCAGTCCCAGACCCGTCCCCTTGGACCGTGTGGTATAAAATGGCTCGAAAATCCTGTGCATATCGGCCTTGCCAATCCCATTCCCCTGGTCTTCAATATCCACCCGAATGGTGTCATCTTCCCTGACAGCCGTCAATCGGACCTCGCCCCTGTCCCCGTTTGCCTCAAAGGCGTTTTTCAGAATATTGGCAACGGCCCTCGAAAACATGTCGGGGTCCATCCTGTCGTGGTGAAGGTCAGGTTCGATGTGGGAATGGATTTCCACCCCGGCCGCGCCTTTTTGTATCTCGAATTTTTCCACCATCTCCCCGAGCAGACCGCTAACGTCCACCGGACGAAAGCAGGGCCGACCCGGCCTGGCAAATGCCAGAAAATCCTCGATCATCCTGTTGAGCCGTCGAATCTCGTCTTCCATATAGTAAATTACTGTCTCATTTTTGGAGATATCTGCATCGCCTTTAAGAACGTCCAGAGAGCTTTTGATAATCCCCAGTGGGTTCTTCACCTCATGGGCAATCATCAGGGAGAACTTCCCAACCTCGGCCAAGGCGTTCTGGTGAATGATCTCCTGATAGGCGCTTTCGAGTTCATCCCGGCTGGCTTTAAGCGCATCAAGCATGGAATTAAAGGCGATGGCCAAATCCCTTGTTTCGGGAAGTCCCCCTGTCTGGGCGCGCAACCCCAGATCTCCACGGGCCACCCCCCTTGCCACCTGGCCAAGTTGCGTCACCGGCTTTACCATGGAACGGGAAATAAAATAAAAAATGAGTCCGGCGAGACAGGCCAACCCGGCGGAAAGCCAGATAAACCGTTTCCCCATAACGGCCTGTATCTGTTCGATGTAGTACAAGCTGTAGGTAATGTGAACCATTCCGATTGCCTTTTTCTCCTGATCAGGAATGGCCTGCGGCTCAAATACCTCCTCATGGGCTTCTGACTGTGAGAGCAAAACCGGCTCCGCCACTTCAGAAAAAGGTCCTGGAACATCTTTCGATAGCGCAATGAGTGCCCGATTGCCTTTGTCTGAAATAATGACTTCTGCGACATCATCCTCGGTCATCAGGCTGGAAGCCAGCTTGTTTAACATCACGCGATTATCGATCAGTATGCCCAACTCTGCATTCAGCGCGAGATACTTTGCCAGAAAGGCGATCCGCTTTTCAAAGCGATCCTGAATAAACTGACGGGAGATACTTGTGCCTGCGTAGCCCAACGTAAAGGTTGTGGCGCTGATGAGCGCAAAGACGGATAATATCAGCCGTAGATGTATGCCTATTCTGTTCAATGCATTCAGTTTCGCATGATCGCCAGGAGTCCGCTATGGACCGGGTTCAAGAGGAGGAAGATACGCACCGGGAGGCCTTCGTCCCAGTTTATCGAGGATTTTTTCGTTCACCCAAACACTAAAAATGGGCGGCGTTTCACCGCACCCTCCTCCCGACAGTATTTCCAGCGCCTTGTTGGCGCACTGCCGTCCTTGCTCCACGTAGTTGAACACAAAAGCCAAGGCAGCCCCAGTATCGTAAAAATACCGGTTGTACCCAATCACGGGCATTTTTCTCAAAAAGGCCTCCTTGATCAAATACGCAACAATGCTCTCCGATATAACGGTGCGGTCAGGAATGAGCCATAACGCGTCCATTTGGTTCCATTGACCCATCAGCACTGCTGGAATATCTTTTTTTGCTGAGACTTGGAGAGGAACAACCGTGAGGTTTAAGGAAGAGGCCGCGGCTGCCGCCTGATGTAAAAATGTGGAATTGTATTGCGGATCATAAAGAAGCCCCAGCCGTCGCACAAACGGAAGTGCCCGTTGGATCGTAGCGATTTGGGTAGAGACAGGAATATTGAGCGGGATTCCACATGGTTTATCTTTTTCACCGATAACCTGTTCGGGGTTTAAAACCATGCAGTAAACCGTAGGGACGGCCTTTTCCTCAACCCTGCTCCAAATATACTCCGCCGCCTCAGGTCCAACGGCTGCAAAAAGGACAAATTCCTCCTTCCCTTCTTCGGCAAAAGGCCCTGCCCCCTTCCTGTCTTTCAGGTCCTCGACGTACAAGAGCTGGGCTTCTACGTCGTCATTACCTGTGAGAACAGCTTTGAGACCCTCAGCGGCCTCCAAATAGGGCTTGATATTTTTTGATAGGATAATAGCCACTCTGCCCGCAAGGGCCTGCTTGCCATATGCTGGAGACAACCCGAGCAGAATCACACAGGAAATCGTGAACAGCATCCACAGCCTACAGGGTTTCAGAAAGGCAGGGAATTTGTCCCCATTCATTATCGGTTCCGCCAAAATTTCCTTTTTACCTGCCTTTTCCCAGCCGTAAGTCACTTAGACCAAGGGAGTTGCCTCCAGCACTTTGAAAATATGGCAAAAGTCACGCGCTTTCTGTCCAAAAGCTGCATAAAAGGAGATGGCGAACTAAGAACTAACGAATTCTCTCTCTCGAACGCTGCGCCAGCACTCGCATTCCCTGCCAGGGACAACCATACCCAATTCCAAAGACCGCCGCATCAAAAAGGCCGATTAAGTACGCAACAAAATAACATCCGCCATGGTGGTTTGATATCTTTCTGCTCCATCAACCCGAGGTCTTCTAACCATTTTGCATCACATATAAAATCTTTTTCCAGCAGTATCCATTCTGTTCCACGACTTTAAGGAAAAGCCGCTCCAGGGCATGGGCCAGGGTACCATCCTCGCAACTTTCTGCATGCTGCTCGAAATCCTCCTCTCTCAGATGCAGGGCGAAGAGGCACTCCATAGCCTTCGGTCGAAACCAGAACATGGACCCTGCCGGAAAATCAATGGCAGCCTCTCTTTCCAGCGTCAGATTCATCTTCTCACCCAGCCTGCGGGCGGCATTCCAGTTAGATCCCCATTCCACCATTCGCCTCATTGGCGGAAAATAATCCGGGAACACCAGGCCCAGGCCGTCTTCCTTCTCAAACAATTCTATGATCTGGGTCACGATCATAGGAGAACCGAGAAGATTTTTCAGCAAGAACGGTCCCCAGCCCCCCAGTTCCCGTCTCCTGGGACTCCTCTTGCCGTGGACCTTGCAAATGAGATCGTACTGATCGTAATAAGACGAAAATGCCGTTAGAAAAGGCTGGATGTCAAACCCCCGGTTCACCACGCCTTTAACGACCAGGTTACGGAGTTCCAGTTCCCTCAGAAAAAAACGGCTCAGATTGTCTTCCCACCCCGGCCGGGTCGACAGATAAAGGTCGAATGGGACCTGGATATTCCTTAAACAGGCTGTCATGTCGCCGGCCAGCTCCTGGTAAAACAGATGAACGACGGCGGCTATATTCAGGGTATCAACCGTCATGGGACGTCATGCCATTTTTCATCCAGAGCATTCCGGGTGGCCTCGAGATATGCATGACCGTGGGCAAGATCGGGTTCCAGATGATTCCCCTCGGCCCATTCATTCCAGGCATTAATGAAAACCAGCCGTTCCTCCCGGCGTCGCAGATGTTTTGTCTGTCGAATCGCCTCATGCAGCCATCCGCCATAAGCCTCCGGTGAAGAGCCATAATAAATATGGGCGGCCCTTTGATTCCGTGCGGTATTATCCCACATCGGCATCACCGTTCTGAAAAGCGTATGTGAGGGGAGCGCACGCTCCAGGAGATGTCGCTTTGCCTCCCGCCAGTCAAAAATCTCTCCGCAAAAATCGTGGCCAAGCATCCGGAGTCTCCCCTCATAAGGCCACCCCTGGTTATGAGGAGGAAACTCTACTGCGGCGTCGAAACCGATGGATGCGGGATCCTTTCCGAAATTCCCAAAACTTTCCACCAGGCAGAGATACGGGTTGCCAACACCAGCTGTGCAACATGCGTGCCGCCAGACCTGGACAATTTCCCTGATATCAGGGATAATATCGACGCGATACACCAGCAGCAGCGGTCTATCATATATACGAATGTATCTTGGATCCTCAAACGCCCTGAAAAGGCCAACCATAAAATCTCTGGCATCCTGCAAGGAACAATGCTGCGCCATAAGGACATCCGCTTCTCTTCCATCCCAGCGCCGCGTCCAGTTTTCATTGGCCCAGCAAAGACAGAAGGGAAGGTCAGGCCTTCCGCTGGATAAAACCTCCTGAAATGGTCTATCGAGGAGCCTCTTCCCATTGAACCAGTAATGGTAATAGCAGAAACCATGAATGCCGTATTCTCTGGCCAGATTCGCCTGAGCCATCCGCGCTTCTTCCAGCCGGAGGTCATAAAAGCCCAGGTCTGCGGGGAAGTGGGGCTGGTAATGGCCGACAAAACTGGGGCGCGCACGGACCACGTTAATCCAATCCGTGAACCCCTTCCCCCACCACAGGTCGTTTTCTGGAATGGGATGGAATTGAGGCAGATAAAAGGCGATGAGTTTCACTGTCAACTCAGTGGCTGCCTCCAATTTTCAACCGTGACTTGATATATCTGAAACGAGTCAGCCAGGCCCATCCTTTGGAGGAGACAATTCCGTTTAAAACACACTCCAGTTGGTCATTCCGTGTCTGTAGGGCATTGACATCAGCAACGGCCTGGTCAAGGGACGCGGAGGTCCTGCCATAGTCTTCCTCCAGGGTGCGGTAACGGGACTGCAAATCACCCAGGGCATCCGCCGTTTCCTTCAATTGGGCGTTCAGCGGGTCCATTCGCCTTTCGAGGGCCTTTTTGTTACGGCCCAAGGCGTAAGGCAATTCACTCTCAAGGAACCTGATCCATCCCTCACCGGTAAGGTATGGCACCACCCGGTCAAACAGATCGGCCTGGGCCTGGTCATAGGCATACTTACCGCGATGGGAGGCCTCGGTGTCCGTTACGCCGTAGAACCGGTATTCCGCAGTCACCTTGTCCACGTGATGGAACCTGAATCTCCGGGAAGCGCGGATCAGGAACTCCCAATCCTCGAACAGATCCAGGTCCGTGCTGAATCCCTCCACTGCCTGAAAGACATCCCGGTGAAACAGGACGCTCATGATCGGAATGTGACTGGCAAACAGAAACAGGTCGGGATCAAATGGCTGGTTAAAAATGGTCTCCTTTCTGACGCAGTTTCCAGGGTCTTGCGGTGGGCCTTCGTAGTAGGCGTTCGACACACCCGAATAGGCCACCTTTTCCCCCTTGAGCAGGATGGCCCGTACCAGGGTTTCCACATGATCCGGATACAACACATCGTCATCGTCCAAGAAGTTCACGTACAGCCCCCGGGCGGCCCTCAGACCGCTGTTGGCCGCCGCCGACCTTCCCTCGTTCTTTTCATGGGCAATGTAGGCCACTGGAATGCCCCCACCGGTCACGGCATCGACGATGTCATTTACATCCGCACCCCCGTCGTTCACCACCACGACCTCTATGTTGGCATAGGTCTGCTGTGTAATCGATTTGAGGGCGTTTGCCAGGAGGGCTGGGCGATCCTTCGTCCTCACGATCACCGAAATCAGGGGGCCGACCTCCCCTGGATCAGGGGCCAGCCGTTGCGGCCGCTGGAACGGGACGGAGAGGAGACCCAGTTGACGGAGGAGGGAGGCCCCGCACAGGAAATACCCCTCCGCATGGGTGGCAGGCGGCGGAAGGGTAATGCTCCTGTAGCGATTGAGGGCGATACTGACATCCTTGTAGGGTCTTTCCTTCAACTGGCTTTCATAGGCCTCCAAGGCACTCACCCGCCGGCCCAGCACCTCACTCGTATCCACCAGGAGGTTGATGCTCATGGGCTGCCCGATTTCATAAAAGGCAATCTCAAACTCAAGCTTGCTGCCGCAAACTGCATCGTAAAGGAGAAAGGAGGCTGCCCGATGATCCGGATGAACCTCTACGGGGGAGGGCGCATAGACCAATTCGGGCCGAAAGCTCTCCAGAAGATCCATGAGTCGCCTCAGCGCCCCCCGGGAGCCGGCCAGGGATCGGTCCTCATATCCCCAGAACTCCAAATCCGTCACCCCAAGACAGGCGCAGGCCTTTCGAGCCTCGTTCATTCGCAATTCCACATAGGCAGCCCTGTCCATTTTTCCCGAAACGTCCCCCTGCGCCCCATTGGTCAAAAAAATCACTTTTACCGCATCGCCGGCCTCAGTATGGCGGATGAGGCTTCCCCCGCACCCGATCGTCTCGTCATCCGGATGGGGGGCCAGCACAAGGACCCTCTTCCCTGTCAGGTCGGCGGCGTGATAGGGGATCAGTTTGTCTTCAGTTTGCATGCAGTGAAGAAATCAGAAAGGCGAGTTTGGAAACAACATGTGTGGGAAAGAAATGAACGTTCGACATTGCACGTTCGATGTTCGAGGTTAACGGTTTTCTGAAAAAAGCGTGGTCACATCAGGTCGCCGTCTGCCATGGTATAATAGAGGTGCCGGGACGCCCAATCCAGGGACAACTCCGGGTGAAAGCTCCGGCCCGCGGGAACAAAGCCCAAGGGTTCCTGGGAACGCCGGAATCCGGCCGACGCGGCCAGACGCGTCAGGAAATGGTGTTGAGGTAACCAGACTTCCATCTCCTCGATGCCCCGCTCCTCCAATTCATGCCCCAGCATGGCCAACAAGCCCCACACCACTTTTTCATAGGGGGGGCAGAGGATATCGACGATACGGGCCTTGTTTCCACCGATTACAAAGACGGCATAGGCCTTCCAGTCTCTGAGAAATAAAGACCTGTATCCCCAAACCTCATATTGGCGGAGCGGATGTTCGAAAAATCGCCACCGGAAGAAGGCAGCATCCCTGGCCACCGCCAGGGGGTAATGCTCGGCAGATCGCCGCCACAGTCGATCGATGGTTTCGTCCGCCGCGGTCACCCGTTCAATCTGCCCCGAGGGCCAACGCCGCATCCTTCGTGCCAGAGCCCCTGGCCGAGCGCTGAGAAAGGCCGCCGCCCCTTGAAGGTCACTGTACTCGAGGTACTTCTTTCCTATATCGAAATGATAAGGCCCAGGGAAGCCGTAATAAAAGAGTGTGCTATCAGGGCCTGCAAACAAATCAAAAAATGCCATGCCTGTCTTCACAAAGAGACCGCTTCCACGGCAATCCGGATGGGACATGATGTCCATGAGGTGGGTGATGGTGACGGTTTTGCCCTCCCAGTTGGCTCGATAGGGGATACCACCATACATGACAAGGGTTCTCCCATCCTCCCCAACTGCCAGGGCGATCTGAACCGGATAGGGATTTTCCAGATATTTCCATCGCCAAAGGTTGCGAGAGATCTCCTTTCCGAACGCCGCCTGCCAGAGGGAGAGAACACCTGCCTCGTCTCCATCGTCGTAGGGACGAACCACAAACACGCCCTCCTTGGTCTCAATCCGTTGTTCCATAACGCGCCCGCCCGCTCCCTTGAACCTCCCGCGATCCTTGTAGATGTCTCAAACCTTCCATGAGACGATTTGTTCAAATCCCCCCAATCGGGAGGGGCTTCCAAGCCTTCCAAAATAGTGCCCCGGCGCCAGCAGTCTCCAGCAGGCCTCTGGAAAATCCATCCACGGTCCACTGCCAAACCGCCCGGCTGAAGGGATAAAATTGGCGTTCGGGCTGACTTCAAAGAGCCACCCGCCCTGAAGATGCTTCGGTACCTTCAGGACGAAAGGCCGGGTCAAATGAGCGGGGGCGAGACTCCTTCGGACGGATCCCGAGAGCCCTCTGATGGGGGAGATCAGTCGGTTCGCGCCGCGTCTCCACCCCCTGCAATATTTCTCGGCAAAACGCTGGCGGGACTGGGCCATGATCGATCGTTTCTGTCCCAGATTCTCCTGCCCGCACTGATCATAGTTGTGAACAGCCTGGGCCCTTGGCTCCACAAGAAGGGTAAACCCCGCCTTTTTTATCCGCAAAAAGAGGTCCGTGTCTTCAAAGTAGAGAAAAAAGCGGGGGTCAAACAATCCATGAGCCGCTTTCACTGCCTTCGCTTTCAAAAGGACCAGTCCCCCCGAAAGATTCCTCACCCTTACGGGACCTTTGGAACGCCATACCTTGATGGAATGGCAACGCCACACGCGGCTCAGAAACCGCGAGATGGGTGCCTCGGGGAGGACAGCCTCCAGGAGATCTTGAAATATCAAGGAGGGGGGAGGGTATGACGAAGGGAGATAGAAACGAAGCGTTTCATCCCAGAACAGGCGTGAGGAGACGGCCCCGGCTCTTCTACAGGCAAACAACGTCTTTTGCAGTCGCTTCAAACAGCCAGCCAGGAGAATGGCATCGGGATTAATGAGAAGGATGGCCTCTCCATTAAATTCCTGGACAGCCCGATTGGAGGCACGACCAAAACCGATGTTTTCGGAATTAATCTCCAAGCGGACGACCGACGGAAGTTCCCGGTTTAGTCGTGCGGCCTCCTCCGTTTCTCCGGTATTGTCCACTACCACCACCTGCACCGGCCCCAGGGACTCGGCGTCAAGGACCGAACGCACCGCCCTGAGCGTCATGTCGGCGCTCTTGTAATTGACGATAACGGCAAGGGTGTCCATGTCAGTCGGGGCGGGACGCGGCGCAGGGAAGTTTCCAGTGATGTTCCATCCAGAGCACCCCGATTTCAGGCCGGTCGCTCTCGATCAGAAACGGCTCGCTGCTCCTCTGATCGATCGCCCTGAGGGCAAACTCGTCCCCCACCCGGACCTTTACCCGGTATTTACCTTGAATGGGAATGGATGGGATTACCAGCTCCGTCACCTGTTCGCCAGTGAATTCAATCTCTCGATCGCCCGATAGCTTGGTCGTAGTATCAAATACCAGATCCCTGTCGGAGGGGCCGATGCCGATGGCCATATGACCCTTCAGGGGCGGACCGCTTCTTCGGGTTTTCACCTGGATCACCATGGTTTCAAATTGTCGTACATGCAGCATCGGGATTCGCTGATCATTGAGAATAGACACGTCTTCAATGATAATTTCAGGCAATGGGGACCCGCCTGAATGCCCACGCGCCCCTGGGCCCCCGTTCGCCTCGGTCTTCGCCTCGAGATGCGCCAGATAGTCGGCAGTCACCTTTGCTGTCTTTCCGGCACTGCGCAGACGACCCTGTTGGAGCCACAGGGCGTTTGTGCATAATTCTCCGATATGATACATGCTGTGACTGCAGAGAATGATGGTCCGCCTGGCATCCCTGAACCCGATCATCCGTTTGATGCATTTCTGCTGGAATCGCTGGTCCCCCACGCTCAAGGCCTCATCAACAATAAGCACCTCCGGATCGACGCTCGTCGCGATGGAGAATCCCAACCGCACATACATCCCCGATGAATAGGTCTTGACAGGCCGGTCAATAACATCTCCCAATTCGGAAAACTCGATAATGGACGCCTCTCTTTCCCTGATTTCCCTCTCTCCCAGACCCAAAAGGGCGGCATTTAGGTAGATGTTCTGTCGGCCGCTGAATTCCGGGTGAAAACCGGACCCCAGCTCCAGGAGGGCCGAAAGCCTCCCCCGGCTCACAAACTTTCCCGAAGTGGGCCTTACCGTGCCAGCCAGTATCTTGAGCAGAGTCGACTTGCCGGCCCCGTTCTCACCGATGATCCCCAGCGTATCTCCAGGTACGACCTGAAAAGAGACATCGGACAACGCCTCGACCTGATCATGGCAGCACCGGCGGGTAACAGCTTCTTTCAGGCGGTCGAAGGGCTTGCGGTAAACCCTGTATGCTTTCGATAGGTGTTGCGCATCTACCGCCATCAATTTCTCTTCCATAGGCATCGCCAGATTAGCCGGTTTTTTCCTTATAACACATCAGCAAAAGCATATTTGGAACGTTCAAAAAACAGGATAGCGCCCACAAACAAGATGACGCTCAGGCCGATGGTGCAGCCGAGCATTCCCCACGAGACAGTGCCCTGAAGCAATACCAGGTGGTAAAGTTCAATAAACGGATACATGGGATTCAGCGTAATCATCCAGCGATATCCTTCCGGCACCATGCTCAGGGGATAGATAATCGGCGTCAGGAAAAACCACAGTGAAATGGCAATTCCTATAAACTGTTTGATATCTCTTAAAAAAACGGATAGGCTGGAGATCAGGATGATCATGCCGAGGGTAAATGCCATATGCACGGCGACCACCGCCGGCAGCCATAACCAGCCGACATGGGCGTACCCCTTGAAGACCAGATAGACCAGGTACATGACAAACCCGAGTCCGTTGAAGAAAAAAGGCACAATCAGACCTGTCAATGGGAGGAGTTCCAATGGAAAGGCGACCTTGGTAATCAGGTTGGCCCTCCCCAGGAAAAGATCCGTCGAGCCGTTCAGCGCCTCTGAAAAGGCCAGCCACGGAAGCATACCTGCCAGAAAAAAGATCGCAAAGCTGTCGGTGCCCGTTTCCATTGGCTTGAGCCGGATCTGTAGAACCACGGAAAACACAAAGATGTAGATGAAGAGATTGGCCAGAGGCGTGAGCAGACTCCAGACAAAGCCGCCGATCGAGCCCGCAAACCGCCCCCGAATATCGTTTTGCACAAACCCCCAGAAGAGGGTGCGGAAACGAATCGGGACCTCGAACCATCGCCGAATAAGGGAAAAAATGGTCATGAATTGAAAATGGAGGAGTTTAGGAATTTGGAACGTATGGCATTGCCCTGGGTCGGGATCGCTGTTCCAACAATTCGAGGGACATCCTCATTTTGGAAAAAATCGTTTCACAATACTTCTGGTTTTCTGCTTGAATTCGTCCGTAACCGCATCCACATCATCCAGGTTGGCAACGACCCTGGGCGTCAGCAGGACGATAAGCTCAACCTTTTCCGTCTCCTTCGTGTCATACCCAAACAGATACCGTACCACGGGAATATCGATCAGACACGGCACGCCACTGATGTTGTCGATCTCCTTATCCTTGATCAGGCCTCCGATCGCTATGGTCTGACCATGTCTGACGGTCAGCGTGGTCGTGACCGTCCGCTTATAAAAAGACGGGTAATTCTCGCCCGCTACATTCACATCTTTGTCCAGATCGCTGACCTCCTCCTGCACGTCCATGGTGACCAGGCCACGATCGTTGATATGAGGCGTAACGGACAGGATCACGCCCGTGTCCCGGTACTGGATGCTGGTTTCTCCTATAACGGTACTGCTCGCGATCGTCGTTGTTCCGCTGGCTACCGGGATCTCTCTGGAGACATCGATTTTGGCCTCTTTGTTGTCCGATGCCAGGACGTGGGGAGAGGAAATAACGTTCACGAGGCCTTTTGTGGCAAGGGCGCTCAGCTCGGCATACCATTTGTCGGTCACGCCGATGGAATACTGCAGGCCGGCCGATCCTACTGTAGCAAGGAAGCTTGCAGTACCCGCGGCGGCGCCTTTTCCAAGTGCCCACTCCATGCCCAATTCGCGACTCGACGCATGAGTGATCTCGGCGATGGTGGCCTCTATCAAAACCTGCCTCGGCATGACATCGATCTGTCGCAAAATACTTTCAACGATTCGATAATCCGATGGGACGGCCTCGATGAGAAGGGCATTCCGTATCACATCCGCGGTGATATAGACATCGCCCATCAGGATCCCAGATCCAAGCCCGCCCCCTTGTGCCGTAACTGGGGCCTTTGCAGTCGGCGCCTCAGTCTTTGATTTGGCGGCGGTCTCTTCCGCCTTTTTCTTCGCAATGCTCGTTTGGGAAAATGGATTCTTGGAAGCAGAGGTAGATCCTCCGGCCTTCGTTTTGGTGTCTTTTGCTTGTGCTGGCGCCGTTTTGTTGAAGACACTATTCAGCAGACCGGCCAGATCTTGCGCCTCCCCGTTCTTGACAAAGTAGACGTAGACCTTGGGCGCGACCTCCCTGTCGATCACGTCGATTTTACGGAGGATTTCTTCTATTTTATCGAATACAAGAGGGGTGCTGCTCACGACAAAAAGGGTATTGAGCCTGGTGATAGGGAGAAATTTTATAAAGACATTTCCGGTCTTCTCTCCATAAGAGGAGGTAAACTCGGTAAGTGTCTTGGATACATCCTCCACATCAAGATGTTTGACCGGGTACACCCGATAGGAGACCTTTTCGAGAATATTAATATCGAATGTCTCCACCAGCCTCAGTATCTTTACAATATTGGCCCCCTTGTCGACCACCAGCAGGGTGTTTGAGCCGGTGTCTGATACGATGGTCCCCCCGTCAGATACAAAAGGGGTCAGCAGCTTCACCATCTCCTCGCTGGACATAAACTGAAGGGGAATAATCTGGATAATGATCTTTTCCGTGGGCGGAACGTCTTCATCGGTATCCGGAAGACGCGTCTCAAGCGGCATGCGCGCGCTATCCTTTAACTGGGCAATTCTGTAGAGGCTTCCCTCTTTGACGGCAACCAGGCCGTTGACTTCAAGTATCTGGAGAAAAAGGGGAAAAAGATCCTTCTTGTAGAGGCCTTCGGACGTATGGATCGTCACTTTGCCCACAACATTTGGATCGATGATATAATTGATTCCCAACACTTCAGCAATCGTAACGATGACTGCGTGTAGATCGGCGTTGTCAAAATTGAAAACAACTTTAGGACCTGCGTTTTCGGAGGGCTCCGTCTCCTTTGGCATTTCCGCGCCTCCTGAATCAGCCCGCGACGGCTTTGGAGGGGTTATATGAGGCGGCTTCGTCTCGATTTCTACACGTGAGGGTTCAGGTGGAGAAAGGCGCTCTATGGGCAGTCTTTCCTCATCCGTGTCTTTCCTGACCTCCGACTCACTGATGTCGCTCTGTTTCCCTATAGACCCCGGCAGAGGACTATCCATCGATTTCTCGAGGCTCTTAGCTTTTGGGAGATCCACCTGAGCCGTCGGTCGAGACCCGGAACAGCCGGATATGACAGCCGCTGCCAGCAAAAACATCCAACAGAGACAGACAGACAATTTCTTGAATGTAATCCATTCCATAATGTAGTTACCTTCGGTCAGGTCCCGGTCTATTTGGCAACAGTCTCGGGTTCTTACTGTTTGCCGCTGCTTCGGGATCAGGCTTAGGGGCAATCCTTTCCATATTTTTTTGCGCCTTGTCCGGTGCCGCAGTTGGTGTGCCGGCAGGCTCGGGCAATTGCTCCTTTTTCGTTTCTTTGGAGGCTTTCGATGTTGCCCCGCCGCCAGCGACGCCCTGGGCTCCAACAATGACCGGACCCTCCGCTTTTCGGATCGGGGCCCGCTCCTTCGGCTTATCCTCATCGTACAGGGCAACATCAAACGCCAGGCCCTCTGCTCCTAAAACCACCCCGGAAGCCTTGATGTCGTTGACCGTAAACCGGTTCAACCCCTCACCTATCTTCACCCATTTTGTCTCTTCACCAGCATGAGGGGCCGGCCTGTTCTTGCTCTTATCCAAAACAGGCATTGCCGGACTTTTAATCAGCGCCCTTTTTTCGCCATCAATGATCATCACCCCATAGACGGAAATCTGCTTGATCGTCGATTCCAAAAGTTTCATCAATCTTTCGTCAGTGCCCGCTTTCACCTCCGGTTTCACCTCTTCCTTTTCTACCCCGTCTGGTGATCTTCCCATCGAAAACAAATTGTGGTCAACAATGGCATCATAGTCAGATTGAGCTGGCAAATTGATCTTGCCGAAAGTCTTGATCGAGAGAGGCGACGCACCCTTAGCGCTACCTGCGTCCGGAAGACTCTCTCGCTCTTCCGCCCAGATAGCATAGGTCTCTATCCCCAAAAAAACAACCATCGCCGCCAAAACGAAATTAATTATCCATGCCCGGGATACCATGTCTACAGAAGCCCTCTTAGTGCCTTATTCCTTCATTTTGTGTCACAAGAAACAAGAAAATCTCTTTGTATTTCGGGGCACCCCATTTCATTGACTCACACAGAGCCACGAAGAACACAAAGAAAAGGGCTTTTTCCTGTTTTTTTAAATCCTTTGTGTGCTTCGTGTCTTTGTGTGAGATATGGTCGTTGCGGGTATCCGCGTTAGCCCTTTATGCTCTTCATATAGCCGGCAACCGTGATCTGGCAACGAACAGGTGCACTGGCCTTTCCACCGGCAAAATTGATACTCAATTCTCTTACCGACAAATACTTTTGAAAAACACCGATCTTGTACAAAACCTCGTTCAACTGGGAGATCGTCGCATCCATATAAAACTCCACAGGAATGGTGAGATACATGTCCTTTTCAAACTTCTCGGGCTGCAATACCTGAAGCCTTTTTATCACGACACCGCTTTCATCTGTGATCTTTTGCAATATATCCTGTATTTGCGCCGCAGTGAGTGTGGGAGTCTTTCCCGTAAACAGCCCTTCCTCAGCCTTCTTGAGCTCATTTATCAGGTTCTTGTTGTTCGTCTCTAACCCGCTTTTGCCCTCGAGCAGCTTTTGGTACTTTATAATTTGCCCCTGTTTTAGTTCAATCTCTAACTTTGGAAAAAGGAGATTCTGGAAAAAAGGATAAAAACGATACACGCCACCCAGAAGAAGGATTATCGCGCCAACGAAAAGGAGGTATTTGCGATTCTTATCCAATTTAAAACGAAACATGGTTTTTCTCTAAGCGGGCCTTTTTAGATCCAAATGCTCACTGCGAGTATAATTCAAGAAGTGGAATTTTACCCATTTCTCATGATATGTCTCACGCTCAGTAACAAAAAACCACAGCCGTCCATTCTGTGGCAAAACATCTGCCTGTTATCTTTCCAGATCGAGGCCTATTCTGAAGCGCTCTTTACCTGCAGGGCTTCTTGTAATGGTAGAGAGAAATCCAACACCGCTAAACAGGGGAGAATTGTCAAGGAGAGGAATCAGCTCCGAAGCTGAATCCGCCCACCCTTCGATCTGGATCTTTTTATCTTTGTCGGAATAGGTGACTCTTAACAGCCATGCATTCTTAGGAATCGTCACACTAAGTTCTTTTATCGCATCCAAGACCGTTAAGCTATTTCTTCGGAGTGGCTCAAGCACATCAATTTGATGTTCAATTTTACCGATCTCGCCCTTTATCTGTTCTAATTTTGTTGCCTCAACTTTGAGTCTGTCCACTTCAGTATCGAGTCGCTTCATGTAACGCTGTGTATTGAAGATGGCGCCCCCTATCCAGGCCAACGCCAAAAATAGGGAAAGACCGGCCAACCCAAACATCACATAGTAGCCTGCACGGCTGGGTTTCTTTCTCATTTCTTCAGGAAGGAGATTAACACCTATAGGCACCTCCTGTATCCCTTTTAATGCCAGACCGTAGGCAGGTATGATATCATATGAGGGCATGCCTGTCGAGTGGGCGTCGAAAAAACGGACATCAAAGGCTTCGTCTTCCTGAAGATGGCCTATCAAGGGATTCTCTCTTCCCAAATTACAAGCGACTACTTTGAAGGGGCCCTCTTGATCTTTCAAATCCTCCGTAATCCGTTTCAACGTTTTTGAGACCTGGCTATGAAAGTCCGCGCCCCATTGAGCCTCGTCGACCGATCTTGAATAGGCCAAGAGGCCCGAGTCTAAAAGGTCAATTTCTATGCCACCTTGTCGTGCGTAAATCAGGCCATAAGGGACCGTTCCATCTGATCCCGTTGATACAGCAAAAAAATTAGCCACAGCCGTTGAACAGACTTCAATGCCGGAAAACTTTACGCCGGACGTGCGGTTGAGGGAGATATACGGATCGACAGCTTCTCGCTTTACTGTGAATAAAAGGAGGCGCAATTTTTCTCCCTTTTTGTCTTCTGAGATCACCTGATAGTCAAAATAAATTTCATCCGGCGGAAATGGCACATACTTTTCCAGTTCATACTGTAAACTCCCCTTGAGGTTCTCCTTTAAAGCCAAAGGAAGCTCCATATATCTCAAAATCACTGCCTCGCGCGGTATTCCCAAAAAAAGAGGAACCGATGAGATCTTGTTTCTGGCAAGAAACTCCTTGACCACACGCCCCAGCAGCTCCGCTCTCTCCTGAATCGATAGGCCCTCTTCTATGGGATACAGATCATGGTCTGCCAATTTGGCGCCTTTAAAAGAGGCTTTCAAGTAAGCGATGACAATCGCGCTTTCCTGAAGATCGATCCCAAGGCTTGACTGGAAAAACAATTTAACCCTCCATCCAACCATACTTATTCTAAATTCGACGACATCTCAAATTGATCTTTAAAACCATCGCGCCACTGAACGATTCGCCACCCCTTTTTAAGGGTCGGGTTAACCTCTACCATCGCATCGACACTCATACGGATACGGCTCCCTGGAATGAGGCCCATTGACGATATCGTAAAGAAGGCATTCTCCTCGAAACTAATATAAGGTGAAATAGCCGTATAGACATCCGCACCGACGACTAAAGAAAGCTCACCCGCTGACTTGAAGTCTTTTTCTTTTCGATAGATGATGATTTCTTCAACCAGTTCGTCCGTCATTGAAGGAAGTGCCCGCAGCATCATTTTCGATGCAGCATTGATGGAGATCTTAATACTGGAGGCGCCACCACTTCGGACCATGAGGATATCCGCTGTATTTTTGCTGACGGTGCGATTATCCAAGTATACGGTTATCATATCTTTCAAGCCGCCGTAAAAAACCTCTGGGGTCACTCCCCTGACCAGAAGGAGTTCTTCCACAGAGTCGAAATTCCCATTCTTGCAATCGTAGGGATCGGGTAAAGAATTATAATATTCATTCTCTGCACCGTTCAAACCGTGCAGATCGTCCTTGTCTCGCCAATCCAGGATCGAATCTACAATAATATCTCTTTGTTGAGTCTCAAGGTCAAACGCGTCTGCCATCATTCTGAGTAACTTTTCGTTTGCCTGGTTGATATTGATCTTGCCAGCCTCATTCCCAATTTTCACCTTGAATCTGCCAGCCCCAAAAACAACCGAAGGGATATCGACATTGATTCTCCAGCGAGTTGACTCTTCGTCTCCATCCTCGCCAATCTCATCCTCAATCTTTCCTTTATCAGTTTCATTCTTAAAGAGCTTTGCCTTTTCGCGGATGACTTGATTCCGAATTATTTCACCAACTGCCCTGTTGAGGCCGGCCACCGCAAGATAGTAGGCCTGACTCTGCTTGCTGAAATTGTGGGTAATGTTCACCTCGGTCCGCATCGCATAACAAAATTCTCCTACGATAACCGAGAGAAGAGCAAGAACCCACAAAATCATGACGAGTACGATCCCCTTTTCATCGATGCACAGAGGTTTCATCTGTTTCTATTGTCCGTCGTCTCAGGATGAATAGGTGCAATAACGCGAATCGGCATCTCATTTTCGTCTCTTTGAAACGTCATCCTTACCGCCATGGGAAACCCCTCGTCCGATTCCGGGTCCCAAACACCCTGCCACTCAGGAGAGACGTCTCCTTCCTCAGGCCGCTTCAAGTAATCGAAGGAAATATGGTAAACGCCGGGAATCAGCAACTGGAACTCCGTTTCATCTGGATACTCCAACACACCTCCGGCCCCTATGGACACGACATCCTGTTCATAGAAAACAAGCTCATCTCTCCCTTCATCGGTCGAATTTATGACATATTTTACATACACCATGCCCGACCGCGCGGCGGGAACCGCCGGTAGACGGGACATAAACGCCATGGACCTCTCATCTCCCTTGAATAGATAAGGGTCCTTGTCCTGGGGCTCAATTTCACGGTCAGAGAAGGAGGATATTTGCCTTTTTACCAGGGCCAAAACTACCCTTTCCCTCTGCTGAATCTCCACATCTGCCTCGCCCTTCTCCCATGCTCTGGCCCCTATCCTGAGAGCGCCAAATATAATCACCAGAACAACACCGACAATGGTCAGGGAGATGAGAAGTTCCAATAGGGTGAACCCGAGGGGGCTTGATGCGTGTCGATGGGTGTTCGCACCAATCAATTGGTCACGTCCTCCTTCTCCGGCAGACCTTCTTCGCTCTCTTTCTCCTTTTTTATCACCTTCAGGGTACTCAATTGAAAATGCTTTCCTTTGCCTTCTGTCACGCCACCCCATGAGACATCCACCAGGATCTGAAACGTATCAAAGGGGAGCTTTGAAGCCTCTTCCTCAACCTGCTCTAACCGAAGAACCTCCGCTCGCCACCGGTAGTTATGATCAAAGTCACCTTCTTCTGCCCCTGGGGTCAACTCTGTTCTAAGAAGGATCTCCTCCATCGTTTCCTGCGCGTAAAAAATGCCCGTCGTATATTCATCCGACACACGGGCCGATTTGAGAGCCCCTGAAAAGAGCTGCAAGACCACCACGAGGGAAATGCCGAGAATCGAGATAGCCACCAGTATCTCAATGAGTGTAAAGCCGCAATTTGACGCAGGACACCGCGAAGCGGGTATTTGAAAGAATGGCGGCATATCATTGTCCGGTTTGCACGCTATGCTCTGCCCGTTCTTCCCCTTCCCTATGCATCCTGCGCACCTTCGCCCAATTCAACGGTTCCGGTGACAAAATCAACAGTTACGCTGTAGAAACCTCCCCGCTTGTTCATCAAGATTACAGTTCCCCCGCTGCTCCCACCATCAGCGAAAAAGACCATTGAAAAAAGACCTGAGGTCGCCTCCTCGTCGGCGGATATCGCCCTTTCGATTCGAACATTTTCAGGAAAAATATAATGCTTCGGCTTTCCGGGAGGTTGAAGCGAGTTAAATTCCGCCTCATTGACCTCCACCTCTTCTTCGTCTTCACTATCAATAGGAATAATGCTCAGGCGGCCCTCGTCTATATCAAACACGGCCACATAGGTGGTAGTTTCGGCAACTGCCTGGCTCCTGGCATACCTGAGAGACGCGGCGATCCGCTTGGAGGCGGTCCTTAAATCCATGTTGGTCAATGACCCGGCCATCTTCGGACCTACGAAAGCCGAAACTGCAGCGATGATGACCATGACCACCAGCAGTTCTATCAGGGTAAACCCTGTTTTACCTTTTGATAGGTTTATTGGTCTTTCTCCTCGATTCCACGCCAACTGACAATGTCCATATTTTCCCCATCTCCTCCGGAGGTTCCGTCTGCGCCATAGGAAATGATATCATAATCCCCATGCTCTCCGGGATATCGATATTCATAGCGATGGCCCCACGGATCCAAAGGAATATTCTTGGGCAGATATGGCCCATCCCACCTTTCGACACCACTGGGCTGCGTCCTGAGTGCCTCCAATCCCTGGCTGGTGGTGGGATATATGGAGGTATCCAGCTTATAGGTATCCAGCGCAGTTTCAAAAAGCGTGATCTGAGCCTTGGCCGCCTTCTGTCTTGACCCTCCCACTTTGCCGAACATGCGAGGTCCTACCAGTGCAGCCAAAAGGCCTAAAATAACCATGACGATCAACAGTTCTATCAGGGTAAACCCCTTCTCTTCTCTCCTGGATCTCTTCATTGTCGCTCCTCTCCAACTGATTCATCCCAAGTAATAATAGCGGCATCATCAGGCGCAAAGCCACCGCCTAAACACATGCCAAAACAAGACATGGCCCGATGAAACCTTTAAAAAACTGACTCAAGTTTCGTACCCCTTGGCGGAGCATCAGGTTCATGACCCGGATGAGATTCGCCCGCTGGGAATGGGGAACCGTCCGTGTGGAAACCGTAGCCG
>CAYLJZ010000016.1:0-44067 GCA_964384085.1 uncultured Desulfobacteraceae bacterium | reverse complement strand
TCAAATTGAAGTTGACAACATACGCTTTGTATGGTGTTATCCGGTGTCGTCTTTCAAGGCATATCACGGGTCAAGTCTGAAGAAAAAAAAGGGGTCCTCAAGCATTTCAACAGCGCGTAACTGTTTAGCCTTCTCGTAGAAGCGATGACAACAAAACGGTCCGTGGGGGTCTCTTTCCCAAAGGACGCAACACAGAATTCCACTCCCCGTGGAACGCTCCCTGTACCCTCAATACGTTCGAACAGGCAGGGGCGACATCGGCTTTGATCAAGAGGATCTCCTGGAGCTGTTGGGGCGCTTATTTAACAACCCCACTGCCCTATCCATTCAATGACTCACGGATTTGCGTCCTTTGGGAAAGAGATCCCCACGGACCTTGTTCACATACCTGATATGGGACAAAGGCGCGTTTATTCAGGCGTGAGACGTTTTCTACGACGACCGAATAGTGACGTGATGGGTCTCGCAATTATTCATAAAACACCATCTCACGTCATCTCCGTAATGATTGAATGACCGTTGGACCCCGATAACCCAAGACGTTGGATCCTGGGCTTTATACAATCAACCAGCAGGAGTGCACATGACCGTCAAACATGGCTTTCAACTACTCAAAGAGGAAGAGATTCGGGAGTTGCGGATTGTGGCCAGGGTATTTCGCCACACAAAAACAGAAGCGCAGATCCTTTCCCTCATGGCGGACGACGAGAACAAGGTATTCGGCATCACCTTTCGAACGCCTCCGACCGACTCCACCGGATTGCCCCACATACTGGAGCACTCGGTCCTCTGCGGATCCCGAAAATTCCCAGTCAAGGAACCCTTTGTGGAACTCCTGAAGGGCTCTCTTCAGACCTTTCTCAACGCCTTCACCTATCCCGACAAGACCTGCTACCCGGTGGCCAGTCAAAACCTTCAGGACTTTTATAACCTCATGGATGTCTACCTGGATGCAGTCTTCTACCCCCGGATCACTCGGGCCATATTTGAGCAGGAAGGGTGGCATCTTGATTTGGATGACGCGAGCGGTCCTCTCCTTTACAAGGGTGTGGTCTTCAATGAGATGAAGGGAGCGTATTCCTCGCCTGAAAACCGGTTATCTGAATATTCGCTCCAGTCTCTTTTCCCTGACACGGCTTACGGACTGGATTCGGGCGGGGACCCGAAACAGATACCCAAGCTGACCTACGAACAATTCCGTGCCTTTCATCAGAAGTATTATCATCCGTCCAACGCCCGGATCTTTTTTTACGGAGATGATAACCCGGAGGAACGGCTGAGACGCCTTCAGGTCTACCTGGATGAGTTCGATGCCATCGATGTGGATTCCCGAATTCGACTCCAGTCCCCTTTCGGTGAACCGAAACGTATCGTGCGGCCGTTTATGGCAGGTGAAAAGGCCGACAAGGAACCAAAGGGAATGGTCACCCTCAACTGGCTGCTCACTCAGACAACGGACGTGGAAACGAATTTCGCCCTCCATATCCTGACCTATATCCTCCTGGGCATGCCCGGCTCCCCGCTGCGCAAGGCCCTTATCGATTCGGGGCTGGGAGAGGACATCGCGGGCGACGGACTCGGGAGCGAACTGAGACAGATTACCTTTTCCACAGGTCTCAAGGGGATCGATACAAAAGAAAGCGAGAAAGTGGAGTCCCTTATTTTGGAGACCCTGAACGATTTGGTCCGCTCAGGGATCGATCCCAAGACCACGGAGGCGGCCCTAAATACCATCGAATTCAGCCTGAGGGAAAACAACACCGGAAGTTTTCCCCGCGGGCTCTCTCTCATGCTCCGGTCCCTGACGACCTGGCTCTACGATGGCGATCCCCTTGCCCTCCTCTCCTTTGAAAAGCCCCTTGAGGCCGTCAAGCGCAGGACCAGATCAGAGAAGGGATTTTTCGAAGGGATGATTCAGAACCTGTTTCTCTCAAATCCCCATCGCACTACCGTCGTCCTGGCGCCTGACGAAACGCTCAGAGAAAGGGAGGCGGCGGATGAACAGGAGCGTCTGCAAAATGCCCGTTCGGCGATGGCCCCGGGAGAGTTGGAGCGGGTTGTGGAAAATACCAGAGAACTCAAGAAGACTCAGGGGACCCCTGATTCGCCCGGGGCACTGGCAACCATTCCCATGCTGAAAGTGGAAGACCTGGACAGAAAAAACAAACCCATTCCCCTCGCATTTGAGGAAGGAGGCGGGATAGAGACCCTGTCTCATGATCTCTTTACCAACGGCATCGCCTATGTGGATGTGGGCTTCAATCTCCGTTCTCTCCCGGCAGAATACCTCCCTTATGTGCATCTTTTCGGCAGGGCCTTTGTGGAACTGGGCACAGAGAAGGAAGATTTTGTCGCCCTGACCCAGCGTATCAGCAGCAGGACAGGCGGCATTCATCCCCATTCATTCACCTCTGCAAAAAGGGATTCACAACAGGGCGCAGTCTGGCTCTTCCTTCGGGGAAAGTCCCTGGTGGGTCAGGTTGAAGCCTTGTTCGATATCCTGCGCGATATGCTCTTAACAGTCCGATGGGACAACCAGGAGCGTTTCCGGCAGATGGTCATGGAGGAAAAGGCTCGGGTAGAACAGAAACTGGTCCCGGCAGGGCATCAGATGGTGGGGCTTCGCCTCAGGTCCCATTTCGGCGAGGCCCACTGGGCTGCAGAGGCGTTGAGCGGCGTCAGTTATCTTTTTTTTCTGAGGAAACTTGCTCATGCCGTGAATGAGGACTGGCCCGGCGTTCTGGACGCCCTCGAACGGTTGGAGCAAACCCTCGTGAACCGCCGTGCCATGATCGCCAATATCACCGTGGATCAGGCAGGCCGTGACCTGGTTGTGCCGCATCTGAGAAGGCTGAGTCAGGAACTGCCCGAAGCACCGGTAGCCATCCCTGAATGGCCCTCGGCTGACATCCCCCTTTTCGAAGGGATGACCATTCCATCTCAGGTCAATTATGTTGGGAAGGGGGCCAATCTCTACGACCTGGGCTACCGCTTTGACGGCTCTGCCCTGGTTATCGCCCGGTATCTGCGCAATGCATGGCTGTGGGACCAGGTCCGGGTTCAGGGGGGCGCTTATGGGGCCTTCTGCCAGATGGACCGACTGTCCGGGTCCCTGGCATTTGTGTCTTACAGAGACCCCAACCTCCTTCAGACCCTTGAGATCTTTGACCGTAGCGCCCGGTTTCTCGAAGAGACCAGACTCAGTGATGAGGAGCTTTCAAAGGCCATTATCGGCGCCATCGGAGATCTGGACAGCTATATGCTCCCGGATGCCAAGGGGTTCGCCTCGCTGGTCCGTTATCTGAGAGGCGACACCGACGATACGCGCCAGCAGATGCGGGACGAAATATTAAGCACCACGGCCGACGACTTTCGGGCCATGGCCCGATTCATGAGGGCGGTGGCGGAAAAGGGCATCGTCAAGGTGCTGGGGGCCCCGTCCGCCATCGAGGCTGCCGAAAAGGAACGTCCCGGGTGGCTCAGCGTCCTCAAGGTGCTGTAATAACGGTTTGGGTCAGCCGGTAGGATCTCGTTCCTTAATCAGATCCCTGCATAAAATGGTCTCAGCACCTTACAGAAACGCCCTGGTCAGCAGCAATTGTCATTATGAGGGAAACCTGGTGTCAAAATTCTGTGTGAGTGGCATCTTGCCACGACTTTTCGCGGCTGAAAGCCGCTCCCACATGGCTATTTTCCCAAAATGAGAATTTCTGATGGCTCAGAGATCCCGAGGTTGCGATCGGGGCCCAAGCTCAAGGCCCTTCGGCCAAAAGAGTAAGACGATCACGTGTCCTCAATCGACGTCATAGCTGTCGCCATTGCCCTCGCGATGGATGCGCTTGCGGTATCCATTGCATCGGGGGTGATGATAGGTCGAGTATCCGGCCGCCAGACCTTCCGTCTGTCCTGGCACTTTGGCCTGTTTCAGGCAATGATGCCCGTCATCGGCTGGGGGGCCGGGCTCACGGTTCAGGCTCTGATTTCTTCATTCGACCACTGGGTGGCATTCGGCCTCCTGGTGATCATTGGCGGGCGAATGGTCGTGGGGGCCATCCGCGACGACGAGGAACAGATCAAGGGCGGAGCCGACCCAACCAGGGGTTGGTCTCTGGTCATGCTGTCCGTGGCCACGAGTATTGACGCGCTGGCAGTCGGTCTGAGCCTGGCAATGCTCCGTGTCTCGATCTGGATGCCTGCCCTGGTAATCGGCCTCGTTGCAGGGGTGTTCACGGCAGGCGGACTTCACCTGGGCGGTTATGTCGGGCGTCGGTTGCCTATCGGCCGCTATGCGGCCTTGGTTGGCGGTGGTGTTTTGTTGGTGATCGGTATGAGAATCCTCATCGAACATGGCGTGTTCTAAAAGCGGGCTCCTATCGCAACGCCTCGATGTGTACGGTAATCCTTCGGTACCTCTTTAGCTTCTGAAAGAAGCGATAACAACAGAGCGGACCTTTTTCAAAGTGTTACAGAATTCGCAGATTTTAACTCCCTGAATTCCTAACCCCATGTAAAATGGACTTTTTACATGGGCCTCGATCTGTATCTTTAAGAGAACAGCGCCCTATGACACCACAATCGAGCCTACGCCCCAAAAGAATTGGCCGCCCGTGCCAACTTGTGCTCAGGTTCGGTCTGGCGGGTATCGCTCTCCTTTGCACCTGGCTCGCTTTGTTGGGATCGAGCACAGGCGGACAGGAGGCGCCAGTCACCCGGTACAGGTGCGAGGTCGTCCATGTGTACCCACACGATACGAGCGCCTTCACACAGGGACTTCTTTTTCGAAAAGGGTTTCTATTCGAAAGCACCGGCCTCAACGGCCGCTCTACGCTGAGAAAGGTTCGCCTCGAAACGGGTGAAATCCTCGACCAGAGGAATCTGGATTCTGCCTACTTTGCGGAGGGACTGGCCGATTGGGGCAACCATCTGGTCCAACTCACCTTGCACTCCGGTATCGGTTTTGTCTACGACCTGCAAACGTTTGCGCTGATGCAAACATTCCGCTATTCGGGGGAGGGTTGGGGTCTCACAAGGCACCGGGACCGCTTGATCATGAGCGACGGGACCTCCACGCTTCGATTCCTGGATCCTGACACGTTTATGGAGACAGGGCGGATCTCTGTCACCGAGCATGGAAGACCCATCGCCAATCTCAACGAACTCGAAATTGTTCGGGGCAACCTGTTCGCAAATGTTTGGCCGACCGACCACATTGTCATCATCGATCCGGACACCGGGATCATCACCGGCAGGCTCGACCTGGGGGGTCTGCTGACCTCAGCAGAGTGTGCTCAGCCGGTCGATGTACTGAACGGCATAGCCTATGACGCCGAAGGCGACAGGGTATTCGTCACCGGGAAACGATGGCCGAAACTCTTTGAGATTCGGCTCAAGCAACAGGAGCGACCCGGTTTGGATAGGTCCCTTTCAAAATAGATCCCGTCACGGGTAAGCCGCTGTCCCACTCAAAACCCCCTGAGGGACAGCTACTTGATCTCAAACAGGTTTCCGTCAAAATCCCGTACAAAGTAGAGCCGCCGTTCTCCCCTGGGGATGGAAAGGACTGTCACACCGGCGGACCGGCACGCTGTGATAAATGCCTCCCGGTCTTCCACCTGCAGGCAGATGTGGGAGACCGGCGAGCGGTTCGGTGGAAGAGCCTCCGTCACAAAAACCTCTATAGCGAACGCCTCATTTCCGTAAAGGATCAGCGGACACTCCACAGCGAATCCAAATATTTCCATTGCCAGATCGCTTTTCAGCACAGACGTCTTGATCTTCGCCAGCTTCAGTATTCTCTCGTAGAATCTGTCTGCGTTTTCCTGTGAACTCACAACCAGCGCTACATGGTTCAGTTTCATGATTCCCCCACACATACCATTTCGAAAATGAAAAATTCCATTTCCTACCCCTTCTGTGCTTTTCCGCGCCCCTTTCCCTTCTTCATCCCCATAACCGCTTTTATCCGTTTCCAATACCCTTTATCATCCCGGATCTTTTTACAGTTCGAATTCTGATGGAGCAGATTGCTCGGCTCTTTGTTAAACCCGATAACTAACAGACAGCCATTTGCGGGGTTTCCTATGTTTGATCCCGATTCGACGGACACTCCCCATACCCCGAAGGTAGGTCCTTTGCGATAGAGACATAGAACGTGCTCCCCCCGTTCATGCCCGGCTCCACCCATGCCAGGCCCCCGTGCCGTTCGGCCATCTCTTTTACGATGGCGAGGCCCAAACCCGTCCCCTGGACTCCTTTGGAATTTGTTCTGCGCATAAAGACGCCAAAGATCTTCTGTGTGTCCTCCCCCTTAATCCCGGGGCCGTTGTCCTCTACAAAGATGGTGTGATGGGTTTCGTCATCCCGGTAGCCGATGCGAATGCGACTGAGATCGGTTCCTCCGTACTTGAGTGCATTGTCCACGAGATTGCGGAGAATCCTGGAAACGCAAAGGCAGTCCGCATTGAGGGGAGGTATCTCTTTCGACTCCTCCCAGTCTATTTGACGCACCTGGAGTTGAGGCGAAAAATCCTCCTTGATCCTGTGGAGGATCTCCTTGACATCCATCGTTTCTATGTTGAGGGGGAGTTCTTTGGCCGCGATGAAAAGATTAATCTGATCCACCAGCGCGGCAATCTGCTCCGAGGCGGCCACTATCTGATCACAGTAATGCTTCCCCCTTTCGTCGAGGAAATCCCGATACCGTTCCGATAATCGCTTTGCAAATCCATAGGCCCCGATGGCAGGGCCTTTGAGATCGTGCGAAACGGAGTAGGCAAAAAACTTCAGCTTTTCCGTGCTCTCCCGCAACTCCTGCTCCATTCTCTTTCGATCGGTGATATCCAGGATCAAGGCCTGCTTGGACATGGTCCCGTCTGCATGATAGATAGGGGTATTGACGACATAGAGCCATCGATTGTCTTTGGGGCTGAGGACTTCCCATCGCACGGTCTCCCCCTTGAAAACCCGTTCATTCACGCACCATGGGCACACTGAATCCAGGTTGTGAATGGCCTTGTAACAAAGTTCCCCTCTACCGTCATAGCCTGTGCGATCGATGAACCGCTGGTTCATGAACTCCACTCGGTAATCCCTGGAACAGATGTAGATCAGGCCATCGAATGCCTCCACCATGGCCCTGTAGTGGGCCTCCCGGTCCTGCAAGGCCTTTTCCGCCTTCTGTTGTTCGGTCACATCCCGAATGATTCCCTGATAGCCTTGCACCGTCCCATCTTGTGACCTTCGAACAGATGAAGTCAGAAGGCAGTTGATCTCCGTGCCATCCTTTCTTCGAAAGGCAATGGGAAAATTCCGGAGAAACCCCACTGCTTCGATTTGTTTCTGAAACTCCTCTCGATCTTTGGGATTGCAGTATAACTGGTTGACGTTCAAGCCGCCGAGCAGTTCCTTCCTGGTGTATCCAAAAAGGGCCATCAGTGACGGGTTGGCATCCAAAAAGGCCTCTTCTCTACTGGTTATATAGACCGCATCGGCCGATTGCTCAAACAGGGTTCGGTATTTTTTTTCACTCTCTCTCAGGGCCAGTTCCGCCTGTTTTGAAAAGGTGATATCCTTGGCTACGCCTTGAATGGCGTAGGGGCTCCCCTCCTGGTAGATGAGAGAGACATCCACCTCAATCCATAAGGCATTCCCATGTTTGGTTTTGAGACAGTATTCCTTCACCTCCTTCGATTCACCTTCCTTCAGGATCTCCAGAATCCTTGAATAGGCCTCCCGAGCCTGGGTCTCCCCCAGCAGCGATCGCAAATTGAGGGAGAGGAATTCTTCCTTTGTGTAACCGAGCGCACGGAGGGTCGCCTCATTGGCATCCAGGAATCTCCCTTGCAGGTCATGGAGGTAAATGCAGTAAATCGACCGATCATAGAGCGCCCTGTACCGGGCTTCCATCTCCAGAAACCGCGCCTTCATGCGCTCATGTTCCTGTTGCAGTTTTTCCATTCGGGATGTCGTTAAGCGAAATTCTTCTTGCCCGTGGATCATTTCGGCAACCTCCTTTCCCTGCGAAAGGGGCTTCGTGTCTCACCGTTCTTGGGAGCAGACCGCGGATGGATGCCCTTTGACGGCAAGAGATGAGGTGAATTTGGTGTGTTGTGTGGGAAGTATAGAGGAAAAGGGTCTGAGGGTCGAGTAAAATCCGATCGTGCCGTCTGATATGAAAAATCAACGTCATTATCGTCCTGGGGCAACGCATGGGCACAGGCGGGAAAAACACCTTCTGCGGGAAAGGCGCAGATCGCATCTGCCATATTATTTTGTTGCCCGGGAATCTCTTTTTATGATAACAGACAATTGAATCCGTTTTCCAAAGGTGACCGCTGATGTCTCAAGAGAATAGTGACGTATCCGGCGAAAATATGGAAGATATTCACACGATACGTACCAAAGAGATCATTTATGCCATCCGCAGGCTGATGCAGGCGGGGGAGCATTATACAAAAGAGCTGAACAAGATTTACAATGTCAGCGCGGCCCAGATCAACTGCCTGATTGCCCTTCGCGAAAATGGTCCCCTTTCTCCGTCCCAGATTGCCTGGCATGTGATGGTCAATGCCAGCACGGTTACGGGGATTATCGATCGACTGGAGAAAAAAGGGCTTGTGCAGCGATTGAGAGTTTCGCACGATCGCCGGGTTATTACAGTGGAATTGACCAACAACGGCCAGATCCTGGCTGAAAACGCACCGCCCCCCATACAACACAAGATCATTGACGGCCTCAAAAAGCTTTCTTCTGACGAGATTGACGACATCGCATTGACCCTCAAACGGCTTATCGACATGCTGGATGTGCAGGATTTAGACGTCACTTAGGCCCGTAACAAGGGCTCCCATGTTTATCCCAGCCACCTCATTTTAAGAGAATATACCAAATAATTCAATTTGTTGAGAGAATTTCAAGGATTTTCTTGACATGTGAATGTATTTAAAGTATTATTCTTTCAGTTCAAATAACATGAGATCATATCATGTCTTATCGCATGGTATCAAACCAAAACAGAAAGAACCTGGAAAATTTTTATATTTATTATTGATGGCGCCTTCCGGAAGCGAACGCGTTGAGTGGTGCTCCGGCTCAGAATCCGGTTTTAATAAACATTCAAAAGGAGAAAACAATGAATACGGAACAGGTGGAAGCGTCAAAGACCCTTTTAGGTCAGGACACTGTGGACATGCTGCTCAGGTCGCATCAGGATGCGTTGTGGATATTGGAAAATCTGGGTGTCGGCTGCACGCAGCCGGAGATTCAACAGGCGTTTGAGCCTTTTGCGGCCGATGGTGAGGCCGTTGTTTATGATAACCGGATTTTTGTAACGTCCGGGCTGGTTGAAAGGTGCCTCGAGACGGTCCCGGGGGTATCCGACTTCTTTGTACCCCGAAACAGCTTTTTCATCGGGGGCACGGCCCCCTATGTCTATGACGACGAGAAAGGAATGGGTGGCATTTTTCCCACCCCTGAACATGCCGAGCGTATTGCACAGATCGCCGATGCCCATGAGCCTGTAGCCGGGATGGGGAGGGGCATTAAGCTGAAAGACGAGGTCATGCAGATGAATATCATGACCGAGAATTGCAGCAAACCGCTGTATTTTGCGGTGACTTCGGACGAGTCGCTGGCACGGGCCAGCGAGATCTACGCCGAACGAAAAGATATCATGATCGTCTTTTGCCTCACCCGTCCCCCGCTGGAGGTGAATGAGAACTTCTCCGACCATTTTGTAAAGGTCGTGAAAGCGGGCCTTCCGGTCTTTATCTCGGCCATGCCCATGGCCGGCATCAGTGCGCCCTATTGTTACAACGGGGTGCTCTCCATGACTCATGCCGAGGTCCTCTTCGGCATCTGTGCGGCCCAATTGCTCAATCCCGGCGCAACCTGCATCCATGCAGGCTATCCCACCATTGCGGACCCCAGCATTGAATACAATCCCAACTACGGGCTGGTCAGCCACAATCTCTTGAACATTCTCATGGCCCATTTAAACCTCATGCTGGATATCCCTACATTTCAGAGCGCCGGGACCACTCATGAGGAGCACCTCACAGAAAGGGCCTATGAGGACGCTCGAATTGGCCAGGCCCTCTGCAAGAAGTACGGGGTCCACATGATCCGGCATCCCTTTGCCTTTCTCAGATACCTGATCGATTTCTCCTTTGAGAAGCTGGAGAAATGCATCCAGATCGCCCAGGAGGTGACCCCTGACGATGCGCCGGAGATAGAGATGCCGGTGTACGACGATCGCGGCATGGATTCGCTCAGAAACATCGGTCTGGGGATGTACATGGAAGACCCCCTCACCACGGCCAACCTGGGCAGGATTTTTGTTTCATAGGCCTATTTAGTACCTGAACGGAAACGCCGTTCAGGCACGATTGCGAATTAAGGAATTGAGGGATTGCGAATTGAAGGAGCATAATTTAATTTAAATTGAACCAATCATAATACGTGCCCTCGCTTTGAATGCCAGGGTTTTCGTTCGGGCACTATTTAAACAAGACGCATCAGAAAAGATGTCAAGGAGGTTCATCATGTGTGGTATTGCAGGATGTATTGGAACAAGAGATGAAAAGACCGTCAACCGTATGCTGGACGCCCTCCCGCACCGGGGGCCGGATGACAGGGGCATCCATGTGAATGGAAAGTCTGTCTTCGGGCATACGCGATTGTCCATTGTGGACGTGGCCATGGGGCATCAGCCGATCCTGGCAAACGGCGGCAGTCAGGGTATCATCTGTAACGGCGAGATCTATAATTTCCGCAGACTTCGAACGCGGCTGTCCCCTCAGCACCGCTTTAAGACCAAGTCGGATTCAGAGGTGATTCTCCATCTCTACCAGGAAAAGGGCCCGGAATGCGTCAAGGAACTGGACGGCATGTTCGCCTTTGCCATTTTTGACGGCGACAATTTAATGATGGCCAGGGACCCGATCGGGATCAAGCCTCTGTACTACGGATACATAGGGGAGAAACTCTATTTTTCTTCAGAGCTGGGCGCCATGAGCCTGGCCGGCGTGGATGTGGTCCATGAATTTCCCGCGGGTCACTATTATACGCCGGAGGAAGGATTTGTTCAGTACTATAAAATCCCGGAGATTGAGGACCATCTGCTGACGGATATTGAGGATACGGCCGATCTCATTCGGGAAACATTCATCAAGGCTGTCAAGAAAAGATTGCTGGCCGACCCTGAGGTCCCTGTCGGATCGTTTTGCAGCGGCGGCCTGGACAGCAGCCTGGTGGCCGCTATCGCAGCGGATGAAATTCCCCACCTTCACACCTTTGTGGTGGGCATGGAAGATGATTTCGGCATCGTGAGCGATGACGTGAAGGCGGCCCGCATTGCGGCGAAACATATTGGTTCCACACACCACGAACTCCTTTTTACCGAAGAGGAGTACTATGAGGCCCTCCCCACCGTCATAAAGAAACTGGAGAGTTATGATCCCTCGCTGGTACGCTGCGCCGTGCCTTGCTATTTCACCTGCAAGCTGGCCGCGGACTACGTTACCGTGGTCCTGACCGGCGAGGGGGCCGACGAGCTTTTCACAGGCTACCATTACATGAAGCATTTCCCGGTTGATAAACTCAATCTGGAGGCCAGACGCTGCATCGGGAACCTGCACAACATCAATCTTCAGAGGGCGGACCGGATGGGAATGTATTTCAGCCTCGAATTGCGGGTGCCGTTTCTGGATGTTGCCATGGTGGATCTATCCATGAAAATCCCGCCTGAGCTGAAGATACAGGAGCACAACGGGGCCAAGATCGAGAAGTGGATTCTGCGCAAGGCCTTTGAAAAAACCAATTACCTCCCGGATGAGATACTGTGGCGATACAAAGTGCAGTACACACAGGGGGCGGGATGCGAGAGCCTAGGGGAACGACTGGCCCACAAGGAGATGAGTCAGGAGGAGTTTGAACGTATCAAGGCGGAGAATCCCAAGGCCACCATCAACAGCAGGGAGGCGGCCTATTATTTCAAGATCTTCAAGCAGTTCCATCCCCAGGATTCCATCCTTGGGTCCATCGGGATCTGGACGGGTTTCGATTTCTCGGAGGAGAGAGAGCGCGTACGAGGAACTGTTGACGGGAATCTGAAGCACGACCACAGTGAGGAAAGTGAAAACGAAAGGAAGGTCGCTTGATCTATCGATCAAAGAGTCCCCGAGCCTTTCAACAAGACCCGGGCAAGGTTGAATCTAAATTGAGCTTCGTGTCGTTTTTGAGGCGTTCGCAAATGACCGCACTGAGCGCTTTCGGTTCTGTCTCCGGATTGCCGACAGGGAATAGGAAAGGGCTCGAAACAGTTTAACAGCGGCCCTTAAAATCAACCAGCGAAAAGTCCAATATTGAATCTCAAGGAGGTATCATGTCATTTCCTACACACTATAAGTACATTATCATCGGCGCCGGGATCCATGGCCTGAGCACGGCCTGGCATCTGGCTAAGGAGTTGAAACAGAAAAAGCGGGGGTCGGGCAAGGATGTTCTTGTCATCGACAAGGGATCCATCGGCGCGGGGGCCTCAGGCATTGCCTGCGGCGTCATCCGCAACAACTATTTTCAGCCCGCCATGCGCGAACTCATGGCCCACAGCGTTGCCCTGTGGGAGGAGGACGGGGAGGCATACGGATATCATCCGGTAGGGTATATGCAGATCTCCCCTGAATCCATGCACGCGGATGTCGCAGAGATCTATGCCCAGCAGAAGGACATCGGTTATCAATCCGTGTTTATCGAGGGCGAAAAGGACTGCCTCAACTACATGCGGGAAAATGTCTTTGACGACTGGCAGGCCCAAGGGATCACCTCTGTTCTCCACGAGAAGATGGGCGGGTATGCCAATCAGATGCGGTCCCTCTACCGGTTGGCGGACAAGGCCGAGGCCGAAGACGTCCGCATCCTCACAGGTGTGACGGTCACCGGGTTCAAGACAGACAAAGACTTGGTGACGGCTGTTGAAACCTCAAAAGGGGATATCCAGTGCGACTGGGTGGTCGTGGGCCCCGGTCCCTGGGCCAAGGGCTTCTGGGACATGCTGGGCCTTCCCGATGAGATCGACATCCTGGGCCCGGACGGCGCTGTCCATCCCGGAAATCAGATGTGGACCTACTGGTGTCTGGTGGAAGGCACCCTCGGCGTAGATCCCGGATATGCCATGAACAACCAGGGAAAGATGCCCCCGGTCATCCACCTGGATTCGGAGGCCCCGCTCTATTCCAGTGAGGACGGATCCCTGATAACGGATCAGATGTGGGGCATCTATTACAAGCCCGACTTCAGCTTCGGAGGCGTTCAGGGTGGGGCGGCGCCCTACATTGTGGAGGGAGAGGTGCATGTGGATCCGTACGGGATCGATTCTCCTGATTTTACCGTGACGCCCGAGTTCGTTCACATGTGGACCTCGGCCCTGGCACATGCCCAGAAACGGTATGAGAACACCTATCAGAAGTACAAGGATGAGCCCTCCGGGGGCCTGGGCTGTTTTACGCCCGACTGCTTTCCCATATTTGATGCCATGAAGGAGAACTGCTATATGATCCTGGATTCCAATCATGGGTACAAGATGATCGGCGTGGGGAAACTGGTGGCCAAAGAGGTGATGGGCGAAAAGCAGAGGCTCCTCGAACCGTTTCACTTCGATCGCTACGAAAAGGGACGGCTGCACCCGGTCTCTCACAGCCCGTTTCCCTGGAGTTGATGGAAGGGTTTCCGGGAACCGAATGGATCTCACGATTCTCGGCTCAGGGGGGTGCATGGTTATCCCCAAGCCTCTCTGCCAATGCCGGGTTTGCCGGGAGGCGCGGTCCAGGGGACGTCCCTATGAACGGACAGGCCCTTCCGCCTTTCTGCACGACGCGCATCTTCTGATAGACACCCCCGCGGAGATCGCCCTTCAGTTGAACCGGGCCGGGATCGATCGCATCGATTATCTCATGTTCACCCATCTCGACCCGGACCATGTGGAGGGGTTCCGGGTGGTGGAACAGGTCACCCTCGATTTCCGCACCTGGAAGGCCTACAGGGAAAAGAAGATCCGGCTTCTCCTGCCCCGGACCTTGATGGACAGGATCGGCGATATCCGTTCCATGTATGGCCCTCTCATCGATTTCTACGTGATGCAGGGGTTTGTGGAATGCAGAGTCTTTGACCGGACAACGCGGATCGGAGACACCGAGGTAACAGCCATTCCTGTAGACCGTGGTTTTCAGACATCGTTTGTCTATGTCTTTGAAAAACAGGGGGCAAGGATGGTTTATGCCCCATGCGACATCAAACCGTTTCCCGAAGAATCAGCAGAGGTGGCAGGGGCCGACCTACTGGTGATACAACCCGGTATGTTTGAGGATCGCCTCAAACACGGCTTCACCTATCCGCTGGATCATATTTCGAGAAAGACCCTTTATACCTTTGAGGAGACAGTGGCCCTGGCCCGGCGAATCCAGGCAAAAAAGGTCGTTTTTGTCCATATGGAGGAGTACTGGAACCGGGGGTATGACGATTACCGGGC
Source organism: uncultured Desulfobacteraceae bacterium (assembly GCA_964384085.1). GTDB lineage: Bacteria > Desulfobacterota > DSM-4660 > Desulfatiglandales > Desulfatiglandaceae > AUK324. The sequence goes on along the minus strand of CAYLJZ010000016.1, from coordinate 29,543 downwards.
CTTAGAGAGCGGGTTGGACAACATGGCGTTTGCCTATGACGGCATGCGTCTGACGGTCTGACGGAAAGGAAAACAGATTCATGAATTTTAACACTGATGGCATTCTTGAAAAAATACACGCCGACGCCCTGAGGGTACTGGAAGAGGTGGGGGTCAAATGCCTTTCCAAAGAAGTGCGTCACATCTTTGAGGATACCGGCCTCGCTGCCTTTGATGAAGCCGCAGGGCATATTCATGTGCTGCGGCCGCTGATCGAGCAGACCCTGTCCACGGCGCCCAAGAGGGAGCAGTACTGGATTCCGGAGAACTCCTTCGGGGTGGGTGGCACGGCGCCCTTTGTGTATGACGACCAGACCGGAGAACTGGTGGAACCCACCTTTGAGCACCTGACTCGTATCGCGCGTATCGTGGATGAGGCGGATGTGGTCCAGTTCATGGCCCGGGGGGTCCTCATGAAGAAGGAAGAGGTCAAGGTCATCGATACGATGGTGGAGAATTGCAGTAAGCCGATCTATGTGGCCGCGATCACGGACGAAGGAATCGAGCGGGTCTCAGAGGTGCATGAGGCACGGGGAGGCATCACCGTCCAGTTCTCCATTATCAACAGCCCGCTCAATGTCATCGAGAGTATGATCGACCCGTTTCTCTCGTGCATCAGGAAAGGGATCCCCATCTATGTCTCCACCATGCCGATGGCAGGGCTGTCCGGGCCCTATTCCATGTCCGGGCTGGTGACCCTGACCCATGCAGAGGCCCTGTTCGGGATTGCCCTGGCCCAACTCGTGAATCCCGGCATCATGGTGGTCCACGCCGGGCTTCCTTCCATCGCCAATATCCAGAAGAACTATGCCGTGGATCTGGGCCTTAAGTCTCACAACATCGCCAACCTGCTTCAGGAAAAGGTAAACCAGCATCTCGATATCCCTTCAATCCAGACGGCCTGCACCACCAGCCAGGAACAGCCGAACCGAAAGGCTGAGGAGGAGGCGGCCTACGGCTTCGGCCTGATGAAAAAATACGGTTTTCATCAGATGCGTCATTCCTTCGGGTTTTTGAGGGAGCTGATCGCCTTTTCCATAGCCAAGCTGGAAAGGCATGTGGAGCTCTGCCGGGAAACCGGCCCTGAGGATGTCCCGGATCTTGAAGATGTGCCCTATGATCCCGAGGGTTTCGAGGTCATTATGCGCAACGGGAGCCAGGCAAACTACATGAGGGACGATCACACCCTCAAGAATACCGGCAAATACTTCCTGTCTTAAGAGTGCGGGGGATTGAAAAATGAAGGCGATGGTTTACCAGACCTATCCCATCCTGTTCGATCTGAAGGCCAATCTGGATGATGTAATCCGGAAAATCCATCAGGGAAAGGAACAGGACGCCCAGTTGATCGTCTTTCCCGAGCTTGCCCTCACCGGCTATTTCGTGGGACAGCGATACCATGAACTGTCCCTGAGGCTGGATTCACCGGAGATTCAGGATCTGGTGTCGGCCACACAGGGTACAGCGGCTGTGGTGGGCTTTATCGAAGAATCCCCGTCCATGAATTTCTACAACTCTGCCCTGGTGGCGGTGGACGGTGAGATTTGTTGTGCCTATCGAAAGCTCAACCTTCCTAATTACGGCGTATTTGAGGAGCGCAAATTCTTCTCTCACGGAAAGCAGGTCCCGGTGTTCAAACTCCATGGGTTCACGATTGCGGTCTTCATCTGCAATGACCTGTGGCATCCTTCCCTCCCCTATCTGGGGGTTGTGCAGAAGGCCGATATCTTCGTCACGATTTTCAACTCCTCCCAGGGTTCCATGGGAACGGAATTCTCCAATATCGAGAGCTGGGGGGTGATCAACAAGTTCTATTCCCGCATTTTCGGGATCTATAATATCTGTGCGAACCGGGTGGGAGAAGAGGCATGGAGAGAAAACGTGTCCATGCTGGCCGTCGAAACGGCCAACCTGAGTGCCGCTGAAAGGGCCGCCAGGCAACCGCAAAAAGAAACCTTCGGCTTCTGGGGGGGGAGCGAGATCGTCAATCCTTTTGGCCAGCAGATCGCCAAGGCCGCCCTATATGAACAGGACGTGATTTCCGGGGAGATATCGAGAAACCTTTTGCGACAGAAGCGGATCTTGCTCCCGTATCTGCGCGGGGACGACCCCTTCTTCACCCATCGGGAACTGCAACGCATTCTCTTTGGGAGGGGGAACGACGGCCCTGTTTTTTAACCTGTTCTTAATCGGGAGCTAAAGAAAGGCATTTAGTTTAAGAAGAAGTATCTCGATATTAACAGCCTTATCATGGCGTATGATCCTGAATCCGATGGCGGGTGAGGCAAAGTTGTGGGAGCGTGAGCCTTAGAACATGAAGATTTCGTTTATGACCGAATATTTCCAGTCGCTACATCTTGACACGGAAACCATCTCAAGATTAAAAGAAGACAAACCGCCAAGGAAAAAATTCATTCGGACAAGGGCCCGGGAATACATGGATGAAGTCCGCAAACTGAAAAAATGGGTTGGGCCCTTGTAAGGGGCGCCCTGCCGGGGCCGGAGGCCGGTCCCGGTATATAATTGTTCAATAACAGGAGGTTTATTCATAGATGGAAGGAATTGTAAACAGCTACAGTGAACAGAAAGGGTTTGGCTTTATCACTCGAGACGATGGGAAAGAGGTTTCTTTTTACCGATCTTCCATTATGATGGACGGATACAGGAGGCTGAACGGCGGAGATCGGGTGCTTTTTGATGTGGATGAAACACCCCTGGGCCCTGAAGCTAAAAATATCAGAAAAGTCGACCAGAATAAAGCATCCCTGAACTGATCGGGTAGATCCTTTGGTACCCATTGTTTTCGTTCATGAATTCCTGACTTTCTGAAATCCATGTGAAAGGGACTTGAGTCATGGGGGTCACTGTTTGCTTTTGCGGCATGAGGGGAAGAGCGCTTGCAGCCTTTCTCCGGCTGCACAGATCGTCTCTTCTGCAGTGGCTTCTCTGCCTTGTTCTTTTCCAGGTGTTATCAGGGCTGCTCCTATTCGGGGGCCTTTGGATGGACTGCCGGGCCGAGACAAATGGGGCTGTGATCACCCATGTTGTAAGAGGGGGGGAGACCCTGAGCAGGATCGCCCTGTCCTATGAGATCTCGGTGGAGAAGTTACGTCAATGGAACGGTCTCTCTGGGGACAGGATCTTCCCCGGACAGCGTCTTATAGTGCGGCCGCCGTTACCGCCTAGATCCTATGTGGTCAGAAGCGGGGATACTCTTTCTGAAATTGCTGCGCAATCCCAGGTTTCCCTGTCCACCCTTCGCCGACTGAACGAGATTTATAAGGATCGGATTTATCCGGGGCAGGAACTCAAACTCGCTGTTTCGCCGGAAAAAGAGGGAGCGCCGGATGAACCGTTTGAGTACGTCGTCAAAAAGGGAGACAGTCTATCGGTTATCGCCCAGCGTTTCGATACAGCCGTGGGGCTGCTGCGGCAGTTGAATCGGCTGAAGGGGGACCGTATCACACCGGGACAGCGGTTGCAGCTTCGCCCCTCCTCCCTGGATGAGGCGGTTCACATCGTTCGTTCGGGAGACACCCTGTCGTCGATTGCACTCAAGTACCAGACGACAGTGTCTGATTTGGCGGCACTCAACGATATCGAAGGGAGCAGGATCTTTATCGGTCAGGAATTGCGGCTCAAGGCAACCCGAGCCCACATTCATATCGTGGAACGAGGCGATGCCCTGTGGGAAATTGCCGATGCCTATGGGATGTCCGTCAATGAAATCAAGAAGCTGAACGGGCTTTCTTCGGATCAGATCTATCCCGGGCAGGAACTACGTTTGAGTATTAAGCGACCCGTCTTGCCGGATACCTACACGGTTAAAGCCGGAGACTATCTGGAGCGAATTGCGCGGCTGCACCAGATGAGCGTTTCCGAACTGAGAGAACTCAACCATCTGAAAACCGCCATGATCCGTCCCGGAGACAAGCTCAAGGTGAACCCTATTCTTCGCAGCGAAAGAAAAAGGGATGCCTCCCTGAAAATCAACTGGGATCAACTGGGTCATGTCTCCAGTGATCTCAAAAATATTCCGGATGGAAATGGGCCGTACTACGGTCAGGGTCCCAATGCGACTCACCAGCTCCATGCGAACTATTTCGAAGGTCCCCGGTTTTCCCTGTGGGAAAGCTACTGCCAGGCCCGGAGTCTCTGGCGTGCCTTTGACCAAAAAATTGATCGACTCGGGCGTCTGAGTAATGCCTTGAAGGGCTGGCGCTTTGTGCTGGATCCAGGCCACGGCGGACTCGATCCCGGAGCTGTCGTGGAAAACCTGGATGGGAATGGGGAGAAGGTATATGTGGTGGAGGACGAGTATGCCTACGATGTCGCGCTGCGGGTCTACGTATTGCTCCGCCTCCACGGCGCAACGGTCAGTATGACCGTGCTGAGCCCCAATCACCTGATCCGTCATTCCAATCCACCCACTCGGACATTCGTGAACGAGAAAAATGAGGTTTATAACAGCGATTCCATCAACAAGGACAACTGCCCGGCAAATTGGCCAAGCGGTGGCCGCGACGGAAACCTTTCATGGCGGGTGAGTATTGCCGAAAAGGCTTTTAAAGGCGTCCCGAAAAACCGCCGTATGTTTTTGTCGTTTCATGCAGACATCGACCCCCGATCGCCTGAAGCCTTTTTAGTCATCTATCACAAGAACAGAAACGGCCGGAGTGTGGACACTCGGTCCAAGAATTTTGCGCAATCCATTCTTCCGGCCTTAGGCGCGGGGGCCCATGCACGGGGCCAAAATCTCGGTGTGCTTCGAAACAACCCTGCAGGCGTCAAGGTGCTACTGGAAGTTCGCAATCTCGCCTACACCGATCACGCCTGGGCCCTCCGTTTTGAGGAGTTGCGACAGCGCGATGCCGAAAAGATCGTCAAAGGCGTGCTCAATTTTGCGAGGCGAAAGGGTTAAAGCCCCCCTTGTTTTCCTGACATGCCAACGGCTCTTGGGGTTTACACCGGCTTGTGATTCCTATAGGATGGTTGTGATGGATCACGGAAAGCAGGTTGACGTAAACCAAGAGCGAAAGGATAAAGCATGAAATACGATTCCGCTTTGAGGCGCTATCCAGCCAAAAGAATAGAGGAAATCGATTCCGCCGACATTTTGGTGGGGATCCCCTGTTACTATAATGAAAAAACCATCGAACACGTTATTCAAATGGTGACCCACGGCCTGGCGTCGCACTACAAGGACAAGAGATGCGTTATTTTTGTCGCCGACGGGGGGTCCACCGACGACACGCGGGAAGCGGCAAAGGATTTTCAGATCAAACCCTGGCAGGAAAAGATCGTGTCCATCTACCGCGGCCCTGCAGGCAAGGGGTCTGCTTTCCGGTCGATCTTCGAGGCGGCCGCACGCCTGAATGTGGCGGCCTGCATGGTGGTGGATTCAGACCTCCGTTCCATTACCGGCGACTGGGTCAAATATCTCCTGGAACCCGTGCTGGAAAAGGGGTTTCAGTATGTATCGCCGGTCTATTCGCGGCACAAATATGACGGAACGATCACCAACAATATCGTCTATAATCTCACGAGGACCCTCTACGGTCTTCGAATCCGTCAGCCCATCGGCGGCGACTTCGCCTTTTCAGGGGAACTCGCCGCCTATTTCATTGAACAGGACGTGTGGGACACGGACGTGGCCCGCTTCGGCATTGACATCTGGATGACCACCAATGCCATTGTGAGTAATTTCAAGATATGCGAGTCCAACTTGGGCGTCAAAATCCATGACGCCAAGGACCCGGGCGAGTCCCTGGGTCCCATGTTTCGTCAGGTGGTCCACACCCTTTTTGTCCTGATGGAGCAGTATGAATCCCAGTGGAAGAACATCAAGGGGAGCCGTACGGTCCCCATATTCGGCCTCGAGGCGTTCGCTGAGCCGGAACCGGTTGCGGTCAATCTGGCGAGGCTGGTGTCTGAGTACAAGACCGGGTTCAGACAATTCAAAGGTTTCTATAAAGACATATTCTGCCCGGATTGCTATGAAGTGCTCAAGCGATGCACGACCATGACCAAGACAAAATTTGTCATGCCGATCCAGACGTGGGCCATGGTGCTCTACGAAACAGCCGCAACGTTTCATCAGTGGAAATTCAACCGGACCCAGTTGGTCAACCTGGTCACGCCGCTCTATCTGGGGCGGGTCGCCTCCTTTATTAACCAGAGCCTGAAAATGAGCAGCAGCGAGGCCGAGAAATTGGTTGAAGAACAGGCCCAGGTATTTGAAGACCATAAGGACTATTTGATCGAGGTCTGGGACAGGGGTGTCAAGGCTGTGGGATAAATTTCCCGTGTCATCTTCCAAAAGATAAACAGGCGGACTGTTGAAGGGGTGGCCCTTATACAGACCGTATCCTTTTCCCTTGCTATGGGTCACTGGATTTTTTATAGTCTACCCCGCTATGTGGTTACGTTGAACCCTTTTTCGTTCAGGAGGACAACATGGAAAAAATTGAGGCGATTGTGGCGCGCGAAATATTGGATTCCAGAGGCAATCCGACGGTGGAGGTGGATGTGGGACTCAGCGACGGGAGCTTTGGAAGGGCCGCCGTCCCCTCGGGCGCCTCTACCGGCAAGTACGAGGCCATAGAGCTGCGAGACAAGCGAAAAAAGCGATACGGTGGAAAAGGGGTTGAAGAGGCGGTCAAAAACGTGAACGGGATTATCGCGCCTGCGCTCGTCGATATGGAGGCCACAGATCAGCGTCTCATCGACAAGACCCTCATCGAGCTGGACGGTTCCCCAAATAAGGGCAAACTGGGGGCCAACGCCCTCTTAGGGGTTTCGCTCGCTGTAGCAAGGGCCGCTGCGGATTCCTTGTTTATCCCCCTCTACCGGTATATCGGGGGGACCAACGCCTGCCGTCTCCCCATGCCTATGATGAACATCCTGAATGGCGGGGCCCATACGGCCAACAATGTGGACATGCAGGAATTCATGATCATGCCGATCGGGGGAAAGACCTTCAGGGATGCCTTGCGAATCGGGGCCGAGGTCTTCCATGCCCTGGCCGGCGTCTTGAAAAAGAAGGGGTTCAGCACCGCAGTGGGAGACGAGGGCGGGTTTGCACCCAACCTGAAATCGGACGAAGAGGCCATCGAGATGCTCCTGGCCGGGATTAAGGCCGCGGGCTATGCGGCCGGTAAAGATGTGGTCCTCGCCTTGGACCCGGCATCGTCTGAATTCTATGAGAAGGGGAATTATGTCTTTAAAAAGTCGGATCAGTCGGTGCGGAGCGGCCCACAGATGATCGAGTTCTATGAAGACTGGGTCAATCGTTTTCCCATCTTCTCAATTGAAGACGGACTCGCTGAGGGCGACTGGAAAAACTGGACTGAGATGACTGCAAAAATGGGGGACCGTATTCAGATTGTGGGCGATGACCTATTTGTCACAAATACGCAACGAATTGCCAGGGGGATCGAGGAGAAGGCGGCCAATGCAGTTCTGATCAAACTGAACCAGATCGGAACCCTGACAGAGACGTTGGACGCCATTCAGATGGCGCACTCCGTTGGATGGAATGCAGTGATCTCTCACCGATCCGGCGAGACAGAAGACACATTTATCGCCGATCTGGCCGTTGCCGCAAACACCGGGCAGATAAAGACCGGGTCCCTTTGCAGAAGCGAACGGATCTGCAAATACAATCAGTTGTTGAGGATAGAGGAGGAGTTGGGCGAGGCGGCCCAGTTCGGCTGGAAATCGGCAAAGTAATTCAGAGGAAGATAATTATTCAGGATAAAAATGAACATCCAACAACAAAAATTACCCTGTAATCCGTGCCAAAAAAATTGAAGCGAACCCAATAAATTCAATAAACCAGTTTCACACAAGGAAAACATAGATGGCCTACGACGCAAGCAAAAACCAGGTGCTGGACACCTGGGAAAACGAGGAAACCGGCCTTCAGATCTCGATAAACCGTTACGGAGACGGTGAACCCAAACTGCAGATCGGCCCCCGAACCTATACAAAAAAGGACGGCTCGAAATCCGCCACCAAGACGGGGAGACTCAGCATGGACGACGTGCTCTGGCTGGAGGAAATCCTGGAACAGGTCAAGGAAAAGATGAAAAAACATTTTCTGGAGGCCAATTAAGCGGGGGGCAAGAATTTCAACCAGCGGCCACTTACCGAGCAATGGGTTTGATCCCCGTTCGCTGTGCGGCGGTGAGGGCATCGGGCGAGGGGACAAAACGGTCTAAGTCGCCACTACGGGCCTGAGGTCTCGAACCAAGGGACACTCGATTCAATGAACTTGTGATTCAGGAGTCCGAAAAACTCCTGGATCATGAAATAGCAGTAGCTCTCGGGGTGCATGATCCGTTGCTGAGCGTTCTCTCCTGGAAGGCCCACGTACTCATCCAGATTGAAACTGCGTATCCGGCCGCTGTCAAATTCACCCTCATTGGCCGCCCTGGCCAGGCGCCTGTAAACCCCAATGGGCGAACTTCCCGTTGCCAGTCCTAAGATGAACTCCTGTTTCTCTCCCAGCGTGCGGATGACATGTTCTTTGACAATCTCTGCGGCCACGTCGCTCATATGCTTGAAGTTCCTGGTCACGATCACTCGAATGGACACGGGGCGCCTCCTTATCGATAAGGGAATGGATAAACGTCAATGGATACCATCAATTGAGGGCGCTCTTTACCACATCGGCAAGCTGGCTACAATACGTCCTGGTCAGTTCGTCGGTCGGGCCTTCAACCATCACACGACATACGTTCTGGGTCCCGGAATAACGGACCAGCACCCTTCCCTCGTCTCCGAGCCGTGCCTCCACCTCTTGAATCGCCTTCATGATCTCGGGCACCGTAGCGATATCCGGTTTGTTCGTGACCTCCACATTGACCAGCTTCTGCGGAAACACATCCATCAACGCCGCCAATTCGGAGAGCGGTTTGCCTTCGCTCACCATGGCGGCAATCAACTGCATGGCCGTCAGTATGCCGTCGCCGGTGGTGTGATGGTCGAGAAAGATCATGTGGCCCGATTCTTCACCGCCGATCACCGCGCCCAGCCGCTGCATATCCTCCAGAACATATCGGTCCCCCACCTTGGATGCATGGTGCGAGAACCCGTATTTTTTACAGGCAACCGACAAGCCGATGTTGCTCATGACGGTGCTCACGAGGAGATCGTTTTTCAACTGGCCCTCCTTTTTCAGAGCCCTGGCGCAAATGACCAGGATCTGATCGCCCGTGATCTTGCGTCCCTTTTCATCCACAGCGATCAAACGGTCGCCGTCGCCGTCAAAGGCCAGACCCACAGCCGCGCCCCTTTCGATAACGCGCCTCTCGAGGTCCTCCGTATATTGCGACCCGCAATTGTCATTGATGTTGATCCCGTCAGGGGCGTTGTGAATGATCTCCACATCGGCTCCCAGTTCTGTGAAAACCGCCGGGGCTACCTTGTAGGTAGCGCCATTGGCCGCATCGATGACGACCTTCATTCCCTCCATGGAGAGGGCCCGCGGAAAGGTATTTTTGATAAAGACAATGTATCGTCCGAGGACATCATCGATTCGTCGAGCCCGGCCCATTTTTTTGGCAGGCGGCACCATATCGGGAAGCTCCCCCTTCAACATAAGTTCCTCGATCGTCGCCTCCATTTCGTCAGAGAGTTTGAACCCCGCCCCCGAGAAGATCTTGATGCCGTTGTCCTGATAAGGATTGTGGGAGGCCGAAATCACGATCCCCGCATCGGCCCGCATGCTCTGAGTGATAAACGCAATTCCCGGTGTGGGGAGCACACCCACCAGATAGGGGTTCCCCCCCATGGATGTAATGCCCGCTTCCAGAGAGCTTTCCAGCATATAGCCGGAGATGCGCGTGTCCTTGCCGATGATGATCCGGGTCCGGTGGTCGCCGTTTCTGAACAGGTGGGTCACCGCCTGCCCCACGGAAAAGGCTGTCATGGCATCCATGGGATAGCGGTTGGCCTCTCCTCGAATCCCGTCCGTGCCGAACAATTTGCCCATCGATGTTCCTCCTCGTTTGATAGTGGGTGCTGGTTACTGGATAGTCGATACTCGGAAGTGGATGCACTTCACTGACGGGGTTGGAGTGACTGATCACGGCCTGGCGTCATCAAAAGCGGAAAATTCCGATACAGGCTTTTCACTTCGAACTCCAACCTCTTCCTTACCTCTCCTCACGGGTCAAATCCTTGAACAGGCTCAGGGATGGCAACAACATAGCCGCCTTCAGGGAAATGGCATCGACAATTCCCTGAAGCCATGCCGTGCCCTTTTCTGAGACACCTGCAGGGAGGCTTTGCACGGTCTCCACGTAGGTCCCGCCATGTTCCTTTTTATGAACCCTAAACGCCTCTAAGAACCCATCTCTCGACTTCAGACCGCTCTTCTCTACGATATCGCCTGAAAACAATGCGGCGATTTCTCCGATAGTCTGGAAAAGTTCCCGCTTGCCTTCCCTGCCAACGGCCTGATCTCCATGGCTTTCAAGAGATGCTTCAATCTTGTCCGTCATGACCCTGAGCCGCTTGATACGCTCCTTTTTGGCCAGTGCCAGCTTGTCGAGAACGCCGGCGTAGATCAGGTTCCCCAGTTCCTGTGAGGTGAAGAAGGATTGCCGCACATGGATATACCATTGCTCCAGGGCGGCCACGTTGGCCAAATAGAGGATATTGTTTTCCAGAACGCGGGAGAGGCCTGAATACAGATCCATTACAAAGGGGAACACGCCGGCGCGATAGGTCTTGGTAATGATCAGTTTGCCAGACTCCGAGACGTCCTTGCGGAGGATCGTTCCGGCAGCGATGACATTGCCGTAATTCAGGCGCAACGGACCCACCATGCCCCCCTGGCCGCCTAAAAAAATCGCCGGTTGGTTGAGCATGACGCCTCGGGGGACATCGCCGATCAGGGATGCGGTGGTCTTGTCGCCACTCGGTGTGAAATTGAAATGGATATAGGAACTTCCGACCTCGCTGTGGTCTTTTCGACTTGTCCCCCCGGCCATGAAGCAGTCGCAGAAATTGATGAGGCTGCCCAGGGTAACAAAAGGGAAAAGGATGGTCTGCTTTAGGCCCACACAATGGGCCCCATTGGCCTCTTCTTCCAGAATGCACCCTTCCCGAACGTGGGCCCCTGATCCCATGTTGGCCTTTTCCAGAAAGGCCGATCTTTTAAAGTACCCGGCCTTCAGTTCAACCTTGGGTCCGACCTGGCAATCCTCAATGGTCACCGGACCTTCCTGGCCGATTCGGGCCCCGGATGCAATGACGGTCTCCCCCCCGTAGATGCGGCATCCTGGATAAATCCGAACCCCGTTCCCGGAGATACGGTCAACCTCAACCTCATCCCCGATGTCAATGCTCAGGGGTTTGCGAATCTCGACCCCTTTATTGATCAACCGGAAAACTTTATCGTGGCTTTCAGACGGATGTTCCAAAGTTCCCTCCTGCCCGCAACGACCTTATCGTTGTAGAAACAAAAAAAGTCCACACACTACACCCCTTGCAGTTTGTGGACTCCATCGTCTCCTTGTGCAACACGCCGTTGTGTTACTGATTTGGGCTCGCTGTATATAGCGAGTTCAATCCGTTGTCAAGGGAAAATTGGCTCGATAGGTCAACGCAAAACGAAGGGGCGAGAAATCCATTCCGGCTCAACCGGCAGCATGGGTTCGCAGGCGACTATTGCGTCGGTCTACTGTCACGACTCCCCAGGAGATTCAACTTCCGCGGGCGAAACAAATCCTGTTTGACATGCGCATGCAAAACTGCGAAACTCCATCCCATGAAAAATATCAACATCGTCATCATTACAGGTCTGTCCGGTTCTGGAAAGAGCGTGGCAATTCGCGCACTCGAGGACGAGGGCTATTTTTGCGTAGACAACATGCCGGTCCTTCTCCTCCCCAAATTTATGGAACTCCGATCCGTGGGCGTATCGGAGATCCAGAAGCTTGCCTTCGGCATGGATCTCAGACAGAAAGAATTCGTCAAAAACTACCAGGAGGTCTTCAATGCCCTTCGAAAGGAGGGCTACCACTTTATCGTCCTCTTCCTGGAGTGCTCTGAGGAGGTCCTCCTGAAACGCTACAGCGAGACTCGACGGCAGCACCCGATTTCGGGCGGCGCCGACCTGATTGACAGGATCCGATCCGAAAAAGAACAGTTGAAGGGCCTCAAGGAGATGGCGGATCAGATCATCGACACATCCAGACTGACGGTCCACCAGCTCAAAGATGCTATTATTCAACATGCGCTTCATGGAGTCAAAACGGAACGGATGCGGATTACGGTCCTCTCATTCGGCTTCAAGTACGGCGTCCCCCTCGAGGCAGACCTGATGATCGACGTACGCTTCATCCCCAACCCCTACTTCATCCCCGAATTGAAAAAACTGGATGGAATGGATGAAAGGGTACAGCAGTTTGTCCTCAAATGGACAGAAACCAGTGAGTTTCTCGAGAAATACCTGGGCTTACTCGACTATCTTCTCCCCCTTTACGAGAGAGAGGGTAAATCCTATCTGATGGTTGCGGTAGGGTGCACCGGGGGGCGGCACCGATCCGTAACGATCGCACAAAAAATCTTTGAATCCCTGAAGGCGGAAAAACGGGAGGTCACGCTCAAGCACAGAGACATGGATCTGGCCCACTAACCCATCACTCATCGGCGCTCATCCTATTCAAATTCCTCCGACTCCTCTGTCGGATAGAAGAGGTCTTGAAAGCCCTCCCTGATTTCGCCCGTATCCATACAGAGGAGATCTTTTATGGCGTTTTCCCTAAAGACCCTGGCCCGCTCTTCCAGGGCCGCAAGCTTTTCCGTCACCCCCGCGTCTTTCAGCATTCCCTTGATCAAACAGAACAGGTCCTCGCTCCCATAAAGTAAGGTCCCCTCCTGAAGGATCTTGCATGCCACCATATGCTTGAATGTGTCAAACGCCATCTGTTCCCGTACACGGCTCATGTCCTTGACAATATAGTCGATCTCCTCTCTGAGATGGGGCGTCATCAGGATCCGTTGCTTTTCTTCATAAACAGCCTCGTCCAATCTGGCGATCAGGCGTTTTGGAAACTTATCATCCACAACTATAACGATATCCATATCCGATCCCCTGACCAGCCTCCCTGTGCTCCTTTCCGGGCGGGGAACATCGTGGGCCATGTTATAGACGATATCCCCTGCGATCATGATGGCGGCGTCCTCACGCACCAGGCCAATCGCCTCGAACCGATCGATGGCCGATGACAGGATCTCATAGGCCAGTCCCGACTTGGACCGGGTCACTTCCTCGATATGGGAGCGGATTTCTTGAACCTTGCGAAGCACCGCAGTCAAGTCCGGCGCAAGCCCGATCACCGAATAGGTCAGAAATTCCCTCAGGATGGAGGGAGAGAGCCGGGCAAATCCCTCAACCCTTCGATCCAGTCTCAGGTATCGAGTTCCTATGGTTTGAATGGAGAGGTCCCTCGAAAGCATGCAGTTTCGCCACAAAAGAAACTTGTCGCCCTGGATTATATCCAGCAGCTCAGACCCGGTCAACGGCCCGACATCTTTGATCACCTCAATGATCTCTTTTTCCCTTTGCATGATTACAGACCTTGCAATTCCGTGAGATATGATTTTCCAGAAAACATACAGGATTGGCGTTCCTGAGAAAGGTGCTTTGAGGCTCATGACAGGCGCAAGGCGTTGGAGTTTCGAAAAGATGGAGGTCTGAGAGATAAGGCGCGCCTCTCCGAGAAGGTCATATCTTGATCTTGACAACTGTGAACGCCTGGGATAGCATCTCGTCCTGTTATGAAAATATCATTGCTCACCAGAGAAAACACGGGCCTCGTCATCGTCGATGCCCAGGAGAAGCTCATGCAGGTCATGGCCAATCCTGACAGGGTCAGCGACCGGATTGTCAAGCTTCTGCACCTGACCCGAGTATTCCATTTGCCAGTTATCCTGACCGAGCAGAATCCGAACCTGTTAGGCCCTACTATCCCCGCTGTCAAGGGAGCCCTTTCCGAGTACAATCCTATTGAAAAGCTCGACTTCGACTGTTGCGCGGTGGATCTCTTCAACACCCGGCTGCAGGAAAAGGCCCTCCGCAACATTATCCTGACGGGCGTTGAAACGCACATCTGCATATTCCAGACCTGCGTCTCTCTCCTCGACAGAGGATACACCGTCCATGTCCCCCATCACGCCGTGGATTCCCGAACCGCCGATAACTGGAATATCGGCCTTTCACTGATGCGGAAGGCCGGGGCCCACATTACCTCTGCCGAGACCATCATCTTTCAAATACTGAAGCGGGCCGGGACCATGGAGTTCAAAGAGATGTTGAAGGTCGTCAAATAGTCACACTCGGGTTTTTCACACGGGGCTCTGCCAGCCTTCTTCTCACACCCCTCATCCTAATCGTCCGTCATACGTATGTCTTTATACCTTCTGTCAGCGTGTTTACCATGCGGAGGAAAGAGGTTTCATCCGGATCGAGGAGTGTAAATCTGAAGCCCTGCAATTCGGTATTGAACGACGAAAGGGGCACCACGCACACCCCTTTGGCAGCAAGGAGATAGTATACAAACCGTTTGTCGAGAGAAACGTTCCCGTTTGACATCAGTGATTCAATGAAGGAACGGATATCCGTGTTCTCGATGGGCAATGTCTGTCGTTTTGAAAGGACGCCCTCCCTGAAGAGGACACTCATATAGAAGGCACCGTTCGTTCGGTTTATCAGTATGGATGGAATCTCTGCCAGTTTGTTATAGGCTGTCTCTGACATCCGTCTGTAGCGAGCCCTCCGCTTTTCCAAATACGCTTCATGTTCAGGGTGCTCGAAAATCAGCGGGATGACCTTCTGTGGAAGTGTCGTGGAACAGACTTCCACCATCTTGGAATTGAGAATGCTCTGCGTATAGGTCTTGAAATCCGGATCTTTTTCCCGGTTGTAGATCTCGATCCATCCGCACCGGGAACCCGGCCAGGGCAATTCCTTGGATATCCCTTTCATGGCAATCCCTGGAACCCGTCCGATCACTTCGGCAAGCGTACGGGTCTGAGTTCCCTCAAAGACCAGGTTCTGATAGATCTCATCCGCAATGATGAAGAGGTCATAATCCTCCGCAATCTGAACGATTTCCCTGAGAATCTCTTCCGGATACACTGCCCCCGTGGGATTGTCCGGATTGATCAGGAGAATGCCGGCCACTGCCGGGTTATATTTCACTCTTTTCCGCAGTTCAGTTGTATCCGGGTACCAGAAATGATGGGGGTCCAGGGGGTAGGTTACCGGGGGGACGCCCGCATGGGCGGCCTCCGATGATGAATGGGTGGTATAGGTGGGCGACGGCGTAATGATGCGAGCTGTTCGTCTCAGGAATCCGTAAAGCTTGGTGATTGCATCCCCGAGACCGTTAAAGAAAATGATATCATCCGCATCTATTGTCGCGCCTCCAAGCCGGTTGTTCCTCTCGGCAAGATATTCTCTGGTCTCGAGGACGCCCTGACTGGGGCAATAACTGTAGGCGCAGTCGTCCATACTGATCCTGGATACGATTTCCTTGATCCAGTAAGGGACTTTCTCTCCCTTGGCCACCGGATCACCAATGTTTTCCAAATTGATTTCTGCCCCAAAGGCCTTCAGTTTGTCCACCACCTTGATAATATTTCGAATTTCGTAATTGAGTTCACCCGCACCAATATGGACGATTTCCGTTCTCATGACATAAGTGTCCTTTCCATCCCATTTGTCTTTATATCATCCTATGCCGCATGAGGAATGCCGCTCAGATGCTTCATTCTTTCAGCCTGTAATCCCTGTGAGCCACAAAAAAAGGCCGCCCCACGAGCAGCCTCAAAAAAAAGGCCGCAGGCGTTGCCCGCGGCCCCTGAATCATCGAATTTCAATCTAAGGAATGAATTCCCCGACCAGGACCGCGGGCCACCGGGCAGAAGCTGCCGCAACGGCGGTGATAGCTATTGCATGACAAGCGATCATCAGGTTCCTGGCCATGGTTCTCATCCTCGTGTAAACTTGATACGCGATACTGGTTGCTGGCAGAGTTGCCGTTCGATGTTCTTCCCTTGGGGAGTTTATGCCAAATCTGAGTGCCTGCCAGCCACAGACATCGCTCCAATCCTGCGGCGATTGCACGTCACTTCCCCTGGGACAAAATGTTATGCAAACTTATGTTCGATGTCAAGATCAAAATACCGTGTTCAGCTTCCTGTGGCCTCACCCTTATTTCTGCTGGGAAGCCCTTTTTTTGCATTCCTTTTCCTCAGCGGATGACCGGATCCCCTCCGCCTTTTTCCTCAGTTCCAGATAATCCATACGCAAACGGGAATTAGCTGCCCAAACCGTCTCCATATATTCCCGCTCCGTTTGCGTGACGAGCCGAAGCTCCCGCACATCGGGCCTCTCGCGGATAACACTCCCGGCAGGCACCCTCGTATAGGATGGGAGTGTGACCAGCTTGGCGATGGCGCTCATTCCCACCCACACGTGGTCCTCCAGGGTTGCCTTATAAAGACAGGAGCGCAGCGACAAAAAGCACTCTTCTCCGATGGTGCACGGGCCATGGATGGTAACACCATGGGCTACAGAGGTCTTGGCCCCGATGATCACCGAGGCCCCCGCATCGCTGTGGATGATGACGCCATCCTGGACGTTGACCTCAGCATGGATGACAATGGGAGCGACTTTCCCGTCCGAGCCACGCTGATCGGCCCGGATAACGGTCAATGGCCCCACAAACACGTCTTTGGCGATTTCAACATTGCCGATGATCTGGGCCGAAGGATCAATCAGGGCGGTCGGGTCGATTTTGGGATAATCGCCTGCAAGGTTGGGGCGAATGTTGTTGGGCAAGGATGTCATACTGTCTCCTCCTTGGTTGGGGATTCTAATTCACTTGACTTGGTCTGGGTCTAATCGCCCCGATTCAGGTAGATGCATGGATTTCCTGCAACGCTTGGTTTTCCTTCCAATTCCAATTGAGCAGGCATATTAGCCTCCATAACGCCCCAAGGTCAATCCATTTTTCTGCTGCGCAGTACGGAGCAGTGCAATCCGAAGCGAGCCTTTCGCTTAACTCGCAAACTGCCGATGCCTGATGACCCATTTGAACGCTTCCATGACCGCCAGGACACTCAACGCCAGGGACAGGGCCATGAGCCACTGCGTAAACACGATCGACTCAGTCCCCAGAATGGTCTGCATGAAGGGCACATGCATGCTCAGGATATGGATGCCCTGGGCCGCCGCCACTCCGAAGATGAGGATGATATTCCGACGCAGAGGAACCCGAAACGCGGATTCCGTTTCAGAACGGCAGTTGAACACGTGCACATTCTGCAACAAGATCATCAGGAGCAGCACCATGTTTCGGGCCGAGGCCTCGTCCATGCCCTGGGCGTCTATCATCCAGTACCAAAATCCAAAGGCCATAGCCCCGATAGTCAAGCCTGAAACAAGGGTCTGCTCGATCATCCGTGAATCGAAGATGCTCTCATCGGGTTGTCGGGGCTTTCGCTTCATAGCGCCCGGCTCGCCTCCCTCAAAGGCGAGGGCCACGTCCTGGATACCGTTGGTGACCAGGTTGAGCCACAGCAGTTGCACCGCCAGCAGTGGAATGGGCAGGCCCGCCACAATCGCCCCAATAAACATCAACACCTCCGCCGCACCGGTAGAGATGAGGAGATAAATCACCTTGCGCACATTGTCGTAGGCAAACCGTCCCTCTTCAACGCCTGCGACAATGGAGGCGAAGTTGTCGTCGGTAACGATCATCGAACCCACCTCTTTGGCCACATCCGTTCCAGAACCCATGGCCACTCCAATATTGGCCCTTCTGAGCGCGGGGGCGTCGTTGACCCCGTCGCCGGTTACTGCCACAAACTCTCCGCGACGAATCAACACGTCCACGATCTCAAGCTTTTGAGCGGGCGACACCCTGGCAAACACATGGGTCGATGAGACCAGTTTTTGAAACGCCGGGCTGTCCGGGGTGCCGGCTGCCGTCAACTGACTGCCGGTCACCGGCGCCTCATCCACGTTGGAGAGGCCCAGATCCCTCGCAATGGCCCCGGCCGTTTTGGGGTGGTCACCGGTAATCATGATGACCTGAATGCCCGCATCGTTGCATTTGCTCACCGACTCGGCCGCCTCGGGCCGCAGCGGGTCGATAAATCCCACCAGACCATAAAAAACGAGTCCGGAAAGGGTCGTATCGGCATCACCCTTATCGGCTGCGGCTGCGGAGGCTTCCCCTCCGGCCACCGCCAGCACGCGCATCCCTTTTTCCGCCATCGCCTCGGCCTCTTGCTCGATGACCTCACGGTCGAGCGCTGTCGGATCGCCGTCTTGATCCATCCGCGTGCAGAAATCCAGGATCGTTTCCACCGCACCCTTGGCTGCCACATGCCTTGCGTCATCCTTTTCATAGAAGGCCGCCGAGAACTTCCGCTCCGACTCATAGGGGATTTCACCCTTAAGGCTGACCCCCTGTTTCACCTCCGCCGGATCCATCCCCAGCTTGTAGCCCAAAGCAAGAAAGGCCACGTCCATGGCGTCGCCGTAATACTTCCAGTCCCCGTCTTCTTTGACAAGTGAGGCCTCGTTGGCCAGGATCGCCAGTCGGGCCAGTCTCTCCAGCCGATCCCGCGCGCTCCCGGGGGCCTCGGCTTCCTCAGCGGCCGTAACCTCTCCTTCACCGTTATAGCCCTCCCCTGAAACGGCAAATCCCTTACCGTCCGCAAGAACGATCATGCGGGCGGTTTGCTGGTTGACGGTCAGGGTGCCGGTCTTGTCGCTGGCAATCATGGTACAGCTTCCGAGGCTCTCCACGGCGGTGAGTTTTCGCACAATCACATTGCGGCTCGACATCCGTTTGGTGGCGATGGAAAGGGCCACGGTCAGGGCCACCGGTAGCCCCTCCGGGATGGCTGAGACCGCCAGGGCAACCACAAAAAAGAAGATCGCCGCTGCGTCATAGCCTTGGACCCGTAGGAGAAACGCCAGGCCGGCGCTGATAACCAGCACCAGGATGCTGATATGTTTGACGAATCGTTCCATCCGCAACACGAGGGGGGGCTTGCCCCCTTCCGACTCGGCAACGTTCTCGGCAATCATGCCCACCTGGGTGTCCAGCCCTGTGCCGACAACGATGCCCACTGCCCGCCCGGAGGTGACGGTCGATCCGGCAAAGACCATGTTCTTGCGATCACTCACGCCGATATCCTGGGGGAGACGCCCCGTTTGCTTTTCAGCCGCCATGGATTCGCCGGTCAAAAAGCTCTCGTCCGATGCAAAGCCTTGGGCCTGGACAAGGCGCAGATCAGCCGGGGATTTATTTCCGGACTCCAGCAGCACGATGTCGCCGGGAACCACCTCTTCCGAGGGGATCTCGTTTTCCCTGCCGCTTCGCCGCACCCTCGCCTTGAATTTGAGCAGACGCTGCAGGCTGGCCGCGCTCCTTTCGGCCTGATACTCCTGGTAGGCGCCTAAACCGCTGTTCAAGGCGATGACCACCAGGATGAATATGGCGTCGGTAACCTCACCGATGGCCACGCATGCAACAGCAGCGGCCAGAAGAATGAAAATCAACGGGTTGAGCACCTGGTGCAGCAGGATCGTCCAGATGCCCGGGGACTCTTTGAGGGGCAGGGTATTCGGTCCGTAAAACCGCAGCCGATCGGCTGCCTCCTCGTATTCCAGTCCTTCCGGCCGGCTCTGAAGCTCTTTGTAAACCGCCTCCGCTTCAAGAGAATGCCACTTCTCATCGGACAGTCTGTGCCTGGGCGCATGT
This sequence comes from uncultured Desulfobacteraceae bacterium, assembly GCA_964384085.1. Taxonomy (GTDB): domain Bacteria; phylum Desulfobacterota; class DSM-4660; order Desulfatiglandales; family Desulfatiglandaceae; genus AUK324. The sequence goes on along the minus strand of CAYLJZ010000016.1, from coordinate 9,705 downwards.
TGTGTATCTTCCTTCATGGTAAAGCCTCTGTTTGCTGTAATGTCATTTTCCGGAAACACCGCTGTGGTACAAGGGCGGGACACGGGCAGGAAATTTCAGGCGTCTTCTGAAACAGGCAGATCCGGCGGGTCCGGTTTCAGGTCTGTGGAGATGGACAGATAAAACCTGACGCCCTTTCGCGTGTCCGGGTCCACCCAGATCCGGCCCCCGTGCCGCTTCAGCATCTCCTGGACAATCGCCAGCCCCATGCCCGTTCCGGTTATGCCCTTTGAATTCTTTCTTCTCTCGAAAGGTTCAAAAAGCCTTTCCTTGTCTTCATCGGGCAGGCCTACACCGTCGTCCCCAAAGGAGAACACGTGAAAGCCCTCTTGCCTTTGGTATCCGATGCACAGCTCGGAGAGACCGTCCCCTCCGTATTTGAGGGCATTGTCCAAGAGATTACGAAAGACGCGCGTCAGGCCCATCCTGTCCGCAACAACCGACGGCAGTCCTTCTGCGCCCACCACCCGGATCCGACGCTCACCGAGTTGTTCGGAGAACTCCCCCACAACCGATTCCACCACGTCGCCGACTGGGATCTCCTCCAGATACAGGGGCGCCTCTTTGGCAGCCATGTAGGCGTTGATCATCTCCACAAGGGCCAGCATCTGGCGGGCGGTCCTCAAAATCAGATCGCAGTGCTCCATTCCCTTGGCGTCGAGGCCTGAGCCGTATTTTTCCTTCAGCCGGTTTGCGAGGGCATAAAGACTGGCGGCCGGGCTCTTGAGGTCGTGCGAGATGGAGTAGGCAAAAAAGGTGATCATCTTCTCCTTTTCCTCGAGGGTCGCCACCTTGTCTTCCAGCTCTCTGTAAAGCCTCGCATCGTCCACGGCCACGGCGATCTGGTTCCCGATAGTGATCAGAAGGTCGATCTTTCCATGATCCAGCACAATATCCTTTTTGGCGGACAGATTCATGACCCCCAGGACCCGGTTCCGGGTTATGAGCGGAACGCACATAACCACTTCCAACCCCCTCTCCTTGAGAAGATGGACCCGCTCCCTGTCATCCAATTCAGATACATGCTGGGCGATAAATGACTTGGTCCTGAACGCCTTGCCCGAGAATCCCGTCTGGATGCTTACCGCTTCAAGGCCTTTGGGATCTATGCCATGATAGGCAAAGAGATCCAGACGGGTTCCATCTGCGTTCAGCAGATAAACACGTCCTGAATCCATCTGAAAGAAGGTCAGCACTTTCAAGAGGGACGTGCGCATGACCTGGCTCAACTCCAGGGGCGTGGACAAAAGGTCGTTTATCTCGAAGAGAAGAGACAACTCGGGGTTCCTGCTCTTGACAGATGCCCGATTCACATTAAGGGTAATGTATTTCTTATCCAGTTCCATTAAATCACCCGTCCTTGCTTAGCAACGCCCATGTTGCCCCTAAAAATGGTCAAACCGAAAGCACCCCAAACCCCCTTCTCTCCATCCGAAAGATCTTCACAATCCCTTTTTCTCAAGCCACCAAAAAAGCAGGAAAGCACCGGCCATAAAGAGGGGAATGATGACCCAGTGGCTGACCCCCAGGACCTGAGGCAGGGTGATGCGGCCCAGGTTCCCCCAGGTGTACACGGTTTTCTGAAGAACCGGATAGGCTTCCGCAAACAGGCCCGCCCCCACGATCATGCCGAGGATGCCCCACAGGGCGTCCCAGCGACCTTCGCCGAGGGCGCCCATGGATGTGCCCGGGCAATACCCCAAAAGACCCCAGCCAAGGCCGAAAACAAAGGCGCCGATAATAACGGGACCCAGAATGGTGGCCTTGATGGAAAGCTTGACCATTCCCAGATCATTCAGCAGATAGACCCCCACCATGCCGACGATCACGCTGGACAGCATGAATTTGACGATGGTCATGTCCTTGAGCCGCAGGGCGCCGAGCTGTTTGTCGTAGCGCAGAACACGCCCCTTTTGCATGAAAAAGCCAAATAAAAGGCCCGTGAACAGTCCATAGGCGAGCATTTTCATCATTCACCTCCTCCGTAAACCAGACGTGCAACGATGATTCCGCCGATAAAGAAAAAAACCAGGGCGATGAAACCACTGACGGCCAGTTGAAGCGAACCGCTCAACCCGTGTCCGCTGGGTCACCCGTCGGCCATTCGCGCACCGAACATGGCCACGATCCCTCCCGCAAAGGCAACCACGGCGCGTTTGGCATGGCTTCGGACGCCAAAGCGTTCAGCCCACATTTCCGGTACGGCCTGCAGCCTGAATGATCCGGAGGTAACCGCCGCAATCAGTGATCCCCAAAAAATGCCTGCGACAAACATCCATTGCCAGTCGATCTTGGGAGCGACCTTGATAAAATAGTCCATCTGTGCCGTGCGCTCGGGACCGAAAAGCTGTTCGATCAAACCCGCTGTGCGAACAAAAGAGGTGGACGCCCCGAAATACTGTCCGGCGAACCACACGGATAAGACCCCCACCACGCCGCTAAGCGCCCCTGCCAGATAAGGACTCCAACCGTCATCCTGTCGCTTCATCTCTTTCCTCCTTTTCCAAGAGTTGGAGGGGATATGAATTCTCCCTTTCTTCAATATCCTATCACGCGTGCCCCGCATCACTCAATGATAATTCGTATGAAATCCTGTCTTGGACTGAGGGAAGAAACCTCCGGGTCCTCCATCCCCATCCTGTCCAGGAGATCCTTCGAGGTTCCACGGATTGCCAGGATCAGTTCAAGGAGGGGAAGGAAGCCCATAGGGTGGTCAGGTGAAATCCGGCTTCAAATATCGATTTTTCGTGTCGCATCCAACCAGCTCAAAATATTTTCTCTCATAACCTTCGGTTTCGGCTCAGCCGCCGTATGAAAGCGGAAAAACCCAACAGGGATCCCTAATCCTGATGAGGCTCGATCCGCTCCCTTTTTGAGATGAGCCAGTAGGTAATGCCGAGGGCAAGGACCACCACGCCGGTGCCCATCACGTGTTGATAGCTGATTTCTGAAAAATCAAAGACAATCACCTTTCTGGCGATGGCCATAAGCGCCGTGGCCACCACCAGCTTCACGTGGATGATATCGTCTCTTAAGTAAAGCGTGATATTCAGAAAGATCTCAACGGCAATGAGCACAGCGAGAAATGCGCCGAAGGTCTCCAGGATGTCCGCCATTCTCAATATCATGAAGGGGGGCTCCACAAGCTGCCGGTAAATGACCCATACGACATCCGCGATCCCCCAGATGATCACAAAGGCCATCAGGATCGCCAGGGCCCTTATCCCTAATCGAATCAGCTGGTTCAGGGCGCTCATCAATCTGTCTTCGCCCGGCTTCACGGACAACCCTTCGTAGTCCCTCTCTCTTGCCACGGCTCCATCCTCCTCCCCTTTTTCCGCCCGTCAAACAAGTGCGCAATCCCTCCAATAGGGTTCAGAGTTCCTGTAACCGTTCACGGGTTAGAGGTTCAACATCCCCCCATTCACTCTTCAATTTTCAATTTCCATTCTTCATTTTTAAGCCAGATCCGTCCGTAAGGCGGAAGCGTAAGATGCAAGGCATCTCCCTCCGCCTGATATTTTCTGCCGGAGAGAAGGTCATGGCATCGGCCGTTGCAAAGCCCGATCTCCTCTACAGGGACCGTAAGCCCCAACGTTTCCCCTGTAACGCCGGTGAGGGTCAGGATGGCCTCATCTTTCTCAGGGGATCTTCGAAGCAGGGCGAACACCCGGGACGAAAGGTGCAGTACCTTTTGTCCTCCGCCTGGGTGAAATGACTTCTCCCTTCGCCGAACCAGGAGCTGTTCCCTCCCTCGGCCGAACAGGCGGGAGAGTTTCGAGGCCGGATCCTTCAAGGTCGTTTCCACCTCCCATGCATCAATGATTCCCCGGTTCAGGTCCCGGTTGACCCCTGAGGCCTTGGCGGCCCCGTAGTCGTTGGCGGTCCCCAGGGCCCCGTGGAGATAAATTCCCGGCACCCCCCTCAGGACCAGCGCGATGGCCCGGGAGGCCAGATATCGGTCGATCTGAAGATCGAGACTCTCTTCTTCACTCTCCGGGTTCAGGGCGCTCCACCAGGTGGTGTTGATCTCGTAGGGCTCCTCGGCCCCGTCTTCCGTCGTCTTATAGGATACGAAGGCCCCTTTCTTCCGGGCCCTGTCCACCAGGAGTTGAATGTCCTTTGGGGGCAGAAAACCCCGCGCGCCCTGGAGTCCGATGCCGTCATGGGTATCCAGGATATTGAGAAAGGCCGTCTGGTCCGAGGGAGGGTGCAGGTCCCCGACCCATTGAGAAAGGGCCTCGGCATCTCCGGTGTAGAAGGCATGAAGAACCAGGGGGGGGAGGGCGAAGTTGTACACCATGTGGGCCTCGTCGCAGCCGTTGCCGAAGTAGGAGATGTTTTGATGATGGGGGACATTGGTTTCGGTGACCAGGGCAACCCCGGAGGCTGCAAGATCCACCACATCACGCAGGAGTTTGACGATCTCATGGGTCTGGGGGAGATGCACGCTTTCGGTTCCGGGCTCCGCCCAGATATAGGTCACCGCGTCCAGGCGGAGGAGATCTGCGCCTTTGCGAATGTAAAAGAGAATGCTCTCCAACACCTGCAGAAGAACGGCGGGGTTTCGGAAATTCAGGTCCACCTGATCCGGGGAGAAGGTGGTCCATATGAATCGAGGCCCATGGATGGTCTCGTAACGGGTGAGGATATCCGAGGTCCTGGGCCGGAAGATCTTGCGACGGTGCTCTTCTGTAAGCTCATCAGGGGACTCATAGGCGATGAAAAAATTTCGGTAGGCCGGGTTTCCGTTCAGGAACTCCAGGAACATCTCGCTTCGAGCGGAACAGTGGTTGACGACGGCGTCAAACATGAGATCGTAGTGACGCTTTTTCTCCTGGATGTCCTTCCAGGACCCGAGCCGCTCGTCCACTCGCCGGTAATCCATGACGGCAAAACCCCGATCTGAGGAATAGGGAAAGAAGGGGAGAAGATGGAGCGTGTTGATGGCGCCCTGGGCAATTTGCGTCACAAAGCGGTGAAGGACCGAAAGGGGCGTGGGCCCGTCCCCCTTCACCATGTCCCCGTAGGTGATGAGAATGATATGCTCCTGGCAGAACCGTTGCCGCGGATCGTAGCGCTGCTCCTTCTCGATCATCTCCGGCGGCTTGTGGGCATAATGGACCTTGAGGATCCTCTCGAGTTCAGGCATCCAGTTCTCAGCCCCTTTGGGACCGTAGAGGACCTCCAGCCGCCCAAGCACCCGCTCCCTAAACCTGCGGGGAATCTCAAGGATGGGCCGGGTATAGTCCGGAACCTCATCATAAAAGGTTCGTTCTCTGGGAGAGCACTTTCCCTGGTCCATGTCATCCCTTCCCTTCATTTTATTCACTGCCGCTATCCATGTGGAGGTTCCGACCCAATGATCAGGGTGTCATTGACGCAACATCGCCGCAAGAGAGGCCCGGCCCATGAGGTCCGCATCTCCCGGATCAGGCGTATCATGAGACTATAGGGCCTGAATCACGTTCAGCGGCAAATGGTCATGGCAGGATGCCTGCCCGGGTCCCCGGCACTGGGGCGGTTTGCCGGATCCGTCACTCAAACTGGATGGCAAGCTCGAACTCATCGGCATCGGGACGTCTTGTGATCTGAAAGCCGAGCTTTTTCCCCATGGAAAGCATACTTCGGTTCTCCGGTAAAACAATGCCCTGCACCGCTTCAAATCCCCGCCTTTTGGCGATTGCAAGGCAGTTTTGAAGAAGGGTCGAACCGATCCCTTTCCCGTGCCAGGGATCGCCCACCACCACGGCAAACTCCCCCTTCTTTCCGTCCGGGTCTCCGATAATCCTGGCCACCCCCAGCATCCGCTCTTCTGCCTCGGGATCATCGTCGAGGGCCACCAGGGCGATCTCCCGGTCGTAATCGATCTGGGTGAACCTTGCCAGCATCTCCGGACTTAATTCCTTTACATGGCTGAAGAAACGGTTGTAGATGGTTGTGGGGGACAGGACCTTGAAAAAGCTCTGGAAGATAGGCGCATCTTCCGGCCTGACAGGACGGACAAGCAGACTGACGCCTTCCTCGGTAACCAGATGGGTCTCATCCTCCTCGGGATACGCACTGATCACCAGATGCAGGGGGGAAGGCCGGTCCGACGCGGAGACGAGGATGCGGGCATCCACCGCCACGGGCTCGCCGTCCTTGATCAAAACAGGATTCATGTCCAGTTCGGCAATCTGGGGAAAATCGATCAGGAGCTGGGAGAGCCGGATGATCATTTCTTCGAGGCGCTCCATGTCCGCCGGGGGCCGGTTTCTGTACCCCTGCAGCAGGGTCCAGGCCTTCGTCTCCTCCATCATGCGCCGGGCCAGCAGACGGTTCATGGGGGGAAGTCCCAACGCCCGGTCCTTGAGGATCTCCGTAAAGATGCCGCCCATGCCGAAGAGGATGACCGGACCGAAATTGGCATCCCTTTTGGCCCCCAGAAGGATTTCGAAATCCGGGCTGGAAAAAAACGGCTGCAGGGTGACCCCCTCGATCCGGGCCTCTGGCTTATAGCGGAGGGCGGACTCTACGATTCATTGAAAGGCCGCACAAACATCCACATCCGAGCGCAGGTCCAGGCGTACCCCGCCCGCCTCGGTTTTGTGGGTGATGTCCGGGGAATGGAGCTTCATGACCAGCGGATATCCCATGTCCCGGCCCAGGCGGGAGGCTTCTTCTTCGCTCCTCGCGGTTTCCGTCCGGATCACGGGGAGGCCGTAAGCCGAAAGGACCTCCTTGGAGTCCGATTCCAGCATAAACCCCTCCTCCGGAGCCCTGGCCAGCAGGCGCCCGGCCTTTTCCGAATCAAAGGCGATATCCCGGGTCAGCTTGGGCGGGATTTCCAGCAGAGATGCCATGTTCCGGGCATACTCCACCATATACCAAAAGGCCCGGATTGCCCGTTCCGGCGTCTCATAGGTGGGGATTCCCGCCTTATTGAGGACCTCCAAGGCCCGTCCGATGCTCTTGCCGCCCATCCAGCAGGCAACCACGGGATAGTGGATGTCCTTCTGGGTGGATGCCAGGGTTTCGGCCACGGAAAGGGGATCCGTAAGGGCCTGGGGAGCCAGCATGACGCAGACGCCGTCCGTGTCCTCTCCCCTTGAACAGACCTCCAGGGTGCGCCGAAAGCGTTCCGCAGAGGCATCTCCAAGGATGTCGATGGGATTGCTCCGGCTCCAGAAGGCCGGCAGAAACGCATCGAGTTGTTGAATCGTTTTGGGATCGAGGGGCGCCGGCTCAAGGCCGTACCGGGCAAGGGTGTCTGTGGCCATAACGCCGGGCCCGCCGCCATTGGTGACAATGGCCAGACGCGGGCCCCGAGGCCGCGGTTGTTTGGCCATCAGCTCGGCACAGTCGAAGAGGTCCTGAATGGTGTCCACCCGCACGATGCCTGCCCGCTTGAAGGCGGCGTCATAGGCCGCGTCCTCTCCGGCCATGGCGCCGGTGTGGGAGGCGGCGGCCTTTGCCCCTGCCTCGCTTCTGCCCGCTTTCAGGACAATGACGGGCTTGATGCGGGACACCGACCGGGCCGCACTCATGAATTTGCGGAAGTTCGTCAGGCTTTCGATGTAAAGGAGAATGCTTTTGGCCGACGGATCATTCCCGAGGTAATCGATGAGGTCGCCGAAATCCACATCGAGCATGGAGCCGATACTGACAAAATGGCTGAAGCCGATATGCTCTTTGAAGGCCAGGTCCAGGATGGCCGTACAGATGGCCCCGCTCTGGGAGACAAAGGCCAGGCGGCCCGCATCGGGCATCTCGGAGGCAAAGCTGGCGTTGAGCCTGGCGGCCGGATGGATAATGCCCAGACAGTTGGGGCCCACGATACGAAGTCCGCCGGCATAGGCAGTGGAACGGATCTGTTCCTCGATTTCCCTTCCCTTCTCGCCGACCTCCTTTCCCCCGGCCGAGATGACGATAGCGCCCGCCACCTTTCTTTCAACGCATTCCTGCACAATGTCGGGCACGGTATGAATCGGCGTGGCGATAACCGCCAGGTCCACCCCCGGTTCCAGATCCGAAACGGACCGCACGGCCCCAATGCCGTGCAGGGCGTCGTATTTCGGGTTTATTGGCAGCAGTTTTCCCTGAAATCCGCCCTCGATGAGGTTTTTCATCAGCGCATTCCCGATGCTGCCGGCCTTTTCGCTGGCCCCCACCACCGCCACCCGGCGAGGCTGGAAGATACGGTCCAGATGGTATTGACTCATGATTTGGCCACTCCTCTATGATGAAAATTGTTCCAAGGATCGAAATTCAGGTTTTCCGCTCTTTGCCATGTCACGAGTGCTTATCCCGAATGCTGAGAACCGGCCGGGCGGCAAGCCGAACGACCTTTCCCGCGACCGAGCCGAAGACAAGGCGTTTTAATCCGGTCTGACCCCGGGTCGCGATAACGATGAGATCTACCTGTTCATCCTCCGCCGTATGCACGATCTGATTGGCGGGATCGCCCAGAGACAGCATACTGCGGACCGAAACCCCTTTAGGGATCCGCTTTTCGATTTGTTCCTCCAGGGTCTTCATCGAGGATGCCTCCATTAGCTGCTGATATTCCTGAACATTGAATGCTGCTGAGCTTGTGTATTCCGTTGCGATAACGGGAATCGGCGCAACCACGTGGATGACGATCAGATCAGAGGAAAAGTGCATGGCCAACTCTGTGGCAACGTTCATTGCCTCAAAGGATGGATGGCTGAAATCGGTCGGGCACAGGATTTTTTTTAAAGGCAACATGTGGGCCTCCTTTCTTGGATGTCCATGGTTATTGAAAAAGGAATTCTCTTAAGAGAAACATCTCGCCGCTTCTGAGCATTTAAGGGAGCTGGCAATTACAAAGTTACCGTTTTAGGTAAAATCCTTATGTCCCACCAAGGCAGAGCGGCTGACCGATCGAGTCTTTTCTCAAGGTCTGATTTATCGTCCCCGCAAACCTTGATGCCTTTTTCATAAGTAGCATCCAATAGCGTTGTCATTGCCCGCATCCCTTTCCAGAAAAAGTTGCCAGCTCGTTTTAGAGCTGTTTCGACGGTATCCAATAGATATCCATTCCATGATTTTTCTAACCCTGCCCAGTAGCGCTCGATTGCATTGTATTTGCTATGATAGGGAGGGTAGTAAATAATTCGGACAGAAAGTCCGGACATGTCTGCGAATTCTGTCATACGTAACAGGAATTGGGTGCGGCGCCCGCTGCATTCTGGTCCGTTATCCGCGTTAATGACTAGATGTTTCAGACCGCAAAGCTCTTGCTTTCGTTCCTCCCACCAGAGGAAAAGACCGTCGACAATGAAGTCGCTCGTTTTGTAACTGGTGCCAAAAAATAGGAACGACTTTCCGGTAACCGGCTCCAGGATGCCGCCAGGAACTAATTTTTTCTTGGGTCGCATATCATGATCCAATGCCTTACTGGCCTTTACTCCACGAGAACGGCCGCCCCTGGAGTATTCACCCACATTGACAGTTGCCTTTGTATCTATGCTTATTCTCATGGTTTCAGGTTCAGCATCTGCCAGCGCATTCATTTGCCACACGTTGTATCATCTCAATAAATAGGGGTAGCAGCGTCCGCTGGAGTTGATTTTTTTGTTAATGCCTTCCGATTTTTCTTGCGTTCTGATCTTCGATGGTCTATCCTGCCGTCCATGGAGATCGTTACAACATATCGGGGCC
>CAYLJZ010000015.1:0-46666 GCA_964384085.1 uncultured Desulfobacteraceae bacterium | reverse complement strand
TTCCGAACAATTCTCCCCGTGTTTCCGTCAGACGACGCCTTGTGACGGCCCCCGCTACTCCCACATCAAAAAGATAGAATTTCGGTGCCCGGCTGATAACGCCCCTGTCCTGACGTTTCTTAAAAGGCTCGACCATCCTTCCAAGGAGCGTGTCGACGAGTATCTGGTAATACTCCTTCACTGTTTTGGCATCGACCCCGCAGTCCCTGGCAATATTGGCGTAATTGGTCAATTCCCCATGAGAATATCCCATGGCGTCAAAAAAGCGGGAAAATGCGGGAATATTGCGAGTCAACCCCTCATCAAAGACCTCCTCTTTCAAATAATCCTGCACATAGGCTTTCAATGCCTTTCCGGCGTCCTCCTCCAGATAATGGCTCGGGATCATACCGTGATTCAAGGCCCTCAACAGATCCATCTCTTCCAACTCGGCCGTGACAAGCGGGAACATCTCATAGCGCCACGCCCGGCCCCCTAACAGATTGGCCTTGCCCCGCTTCAGCTTTCGGGCGCTCGATCCGCAGAGAATGAACTGCAATCCCTTGTCCTCGATCAATGCATGCACCTCATCCAGAATCTGTGGGACCTTTTGAACCTCGTCCAGAATAATCGGGCGATCGAGGAAATGGCTTTCCTGTGCCAAAAGTTGCTGGCGCAACAGGGCGGGATTTTTGGATAACTCGATGAACAGGTCGGTGCGAAGGAAGTCGTAGAGGATGCTGTTGGGAAAACTTTTTTTCAGGTAACTCGATTTCCCTGTCTTTCTCGGCCCCCACAAAAACGCGGACTGCCGAGCCGGAAGTTTCATGGTCAATCTTCTCGCAATCTCTTCCATTTATGGATACAACTCCTGATTAGTTGAGCTTTTCAGGATCATATTTCCAACTGGCAGGAAAAGCAAGGCAAAAAATCCCCTTCCTGCCTGACGTCCAAGGGCCGCACTTTGGGTAGCGGCACGCTGGCAAGAAGATAAGTTGCGGGAACGGAGTGATATGCTCTTGGTTTTGTTATTCGAAGAAGACGCATGGAGGCTTCCGGCTCACATACGTCTTCATTCTTCACTCTTCACTCTTCATTTCAGATCAAGCACCCGTTGACGATCTCGGCCACGTCCATGACCCTCAGGCGTTCGTCCAGTTCCTCGGACTTGACCGCATCCTCCAGCATCTTGGCGCACTGGGGACAGGCCACGGCGATGATCCCGGCCCCGGTCTCCAGGGCTTCCCTGACCCTGAGCCGGGCAGGACTTTCTTCGCCGCCGCCTAGGATATCGGTAAAGAAATTTCCGCCGCCGCCCCCGCAGCAAAAGGCGTTCTCGCCGTTCCGCTCCATCTCCACCAGTTCCAGGCCGGGGATGGCCTTGAGGATAGACCGCGGGGCCTGATACTCCTTGTTGTGCCTTCCCAGATAACAGGGGTCATGGTAGGTGACCGTGAGGGGGGAGTCCTTGAGGGGGATTTTGCCTGACTGAATCAACGGGGCCAGGACCTGGGTATAATGATAGACCTCGAACCGGCCGCCCAGGCCGGGATAGTCGTTCTTGAAGGCATTGAAGGCATGGGGATCCAGTGTGATGACCTTCTTGACGCCCAGATCCTGAAATGCCTGAATATTCTGTCTGGCAAGCAGCTCAAAAAGCCCGCTCTCGCCCAAGGCCCGCACCTCGTTCCCGTCGCAGGTCTCTTTTTCGCCCAGGATCCCGATGGAAAGGCCTGCCTTCGCCAGAAGCGTGCCCACAGCCCGGGCGATCTTGACGGCCCGCTCGTCATAGGACCCCACACACCCCACATAGAAGAGGTAGTCCTGGTCCTTGTAGGCCTCCAGGCCGGTCCCTTCGGCCCATTTTCCCCGTTCCGCAGCGGGCAGCTTGTACGGGTTCCCGTTGACATGGATGTTCTTGAGATAGTCCCTCACCGGAGGCGGCACCAGGCCTTCTGCCACCAGTTCCTCCCGTGCCGCGATAAAGATGTTCACCAGGTCTTCACTGAAGGCAAACACGCAGTGTTCCACACAGTTGGCACATGTGGCGCAGGAGAAGAGGATCTCCTGAAAGCGCTCGCTATTTTTGATCTCGCCATTGAGCCAGCCCCGAATGAGCCACATTCTCCCCCCGGGAGAATAGGTCTCAAATCGGAATTTGCGGTAGGACGGGCAATTGAAGTCCGTATAATCGCCGGTGAATTTGCAGTAACCGCACCTGAAGCACCTGTGGACAATGTCTGCGTATTTCATACCTCGGTAACCTCCCAGTTTCCAGGATTCATAATGCCGTTGGGGTCCATCTGTTCCTTGATCATCTTCATCAGCCCAAGGGTCGCGGGGTCCATCCGCTCCATGGCCATTTTTTGTTCATCCACGGTGGCCTTCCAGAATACGCCCCCTGCCTCCAGGGCGAAGACGCTCACCTCGTGCAGGGCCTGCCGGGTCCTTTCCATCATGTCGGGGTCGGCCCGGTTAAAGGTGAAGGCGAACCCGAACATCATGGCGTGACTTCTTCCGATAATCCGGGCCATGCCCGAATAGCCCAAGTCGTATTTCTCCGCAAGTTCCAGGATCTTCTGCGCACACGCCGCATACTTGTCCACCATGATGATCGGCCCTGAGTATTCAAACCCTCCGCCCTTTTTCACGTCCGCAAACCGGCTGACGCTCCGCTGGGGCATATCGAAGAGTGTCGGCTTCATGACGGGGGGCACTCCCATAAACCCGCCGTCCTTGCTTTTAATAAACCGATCCAGAGAATGCCAGATGGTCTTCCGCTTGAACTCCAATTCCTCGTCCGTGTCTCCGGTAAAAAAGAGGGTGATGTGGTGGTTGTCCTTGAAGATCATCGGTTTGGGCTGGGCGAAGACATTGATGTCTTCCACCATCTCGGTGTGGGTCAATTCGTAGATCATCTCGGGGACAAGGTCCGCCCGGTCCGTAATGAATATCTCCACGTCGCGCAGTTTCTTTCTGGGGTAGAGCTTGACCCCGATTTTGGTGATGATGCCGGTGGCCCCGAACCAGCCCAAAAAAAGCCCGGTCAGGTCGGGGAGGGGGGCGCCCTTTGAAAACCAGTCCGAAGAGAGGGAGCAGGACCCGATTCGGCAGACCTCGCCTGACGAAAGGACCACCTCCAGCCCGGAGATCATATCGGAATTGAAGCCGTATTGCTGGGTGAGCCTTCCCTGGCCGTGGATCATGACATTGGCCGCAATGGTGGCCGTGGCCGGGGAATCGGGAATGCTGTGCCGAAGCCGCGGATGGTGTTTCTCGAGATAGGCCTTGAGGTAACCCTGGGAGGTCCCTCCCTCCACAATGGCGTGCCGGCCCCCTTCATTGACCTTTAGGATCCGGTTCATTCGCTTCATGTCGATAACGATCCCCCCCTTCAGGGGAATGACCAGACCGGTCAGGGCCAGACCGGCCCCCATGGGCACGACCGGGACCTTTTCCCGGTTGGCCAGGCGGACGATCTCCTGGATTTCTTCGACAGATTTTGGAACGACCACAAAATCCGGTGCATGGGGAGGCATCAGCCCGGGGTCACGGGCATAGAAATAGGCCTCTTCGGGGTGGTTGGAAACATAGGCCTCTCCCACGATCCCGGCAAGCGACTGGGCAATATCCGTCATAACGTCTCCTTCGACTCCTACATCTCGCCGATGGCCTTCCGGCAGAGATGGATCATGTGTAAAGGTTTTATCCCCTGCTTGGCTACCAGCGCCCCCAGCGTGGTTTGACACGCCGGACAGTTGAAGATGCAGTATTGGGCCCCGTGGGCCGCCATGTCGTCGATGTTCCGTTTCTGCACATCATGGGCCAGATCATAGCCATAGTTCATGCTCAAGATCCCGCCGCAGCAGAGGGCATTTTCATCCTGATACTCCCGCTCCACCAGATCGACCCCGATCAGGTCCATAATGTCCCGTACAAAATGGTGCTTGTCGGGAGAAAGCCGCGACGAACAAGGCCTCTGGTAGGCGACTCGAATGTTGAGGGGCCGAATGAGGTCCTTTAGTTCTGTCAGCCGCTGATACAGATATTCATAGTAGTGAATCGCCTTGAACGGGACATCGATGCCATAGGCCGGGGCCAGGTGGGCAAAGGCGCCGTAGCACTCATCGTGGAGAAAGACCACCTCTTTGACGCCCAGCTTTTTGAAATTGTCCACCACCTGGGGGAGTCTTTCCTTGATGACGGCCGTATCCGCAAAATGGATGTACACCACATTGCAGAAGAATTCCTGGCCGAAGATATACGAGGGCATGACATCTTCAAAGAGCCTCCCCTTCACCCAGCGCAGGAATTCCGGCATGAAGCCAAAGGAGAGCGCCCGCTCCTTCACCTCGCCCAGGCGGTATTTCCCCTGGGGCTCGCCGATGTTGATCCACTGCCGAGTGATGGCCCTTGGCGCGGCCAGGATGCCCTTTTCCTGACGCCGCTCCGTAATGAGGTAGAAAGGGTGATTCCCCCTTCGGCAGTACTCCTCGCAGGCATAGCAGGTGACGCAGTCGTTGAGGACAAAGGAATCCTCTCCCTGGCCGATCTTCACCATTTCTGCCACGGCCGTCTCCTTATCCAGATGAAGATACTGGCACTTGACCAGGCAGTCGCCCGTGGGGCAGGTCTGACACACATTGACATCGTATTTAAGGGAATACATAGGCGGTCCTCTTTGGAGGTTGGTATGGGGAGGCCCTCATCACGGTTTGGCACGGGCCTTCAAAAACCGAATAGATCGACAGTTATGGATGTATGCGGGACTATTGATATATGAAGGCATTCTGATATGTCAAGAACAAAGCCGATTTCCCGTTTGACATCGTGAATAAAGTGGCATAAGTAAACGTGTCTGGAACCAACATCGAAGAGCGTTTTCCATTCCGCGCTCTGCATTCCGCGTTCAAAGGAGAGCATATGGACATATCCAGCCAACTGATGGAAATTGTAGGGGAAGACAGGGTGTCGAACCGGCCGGAGGAGCGCTTTATCTATTCCCGGGATTCGGGGGCCCAACCGCCGCGTCAGGTGGATTATGTGGTCATGCCCAGGACCCCTGAAGAGGTCAGGGAGGTGGTCCTTCTGGCCAACCGGGAGAAAATTCCCGTGACGCCCCTGGGCGGCGGCTTCACCCTGTCGGCCCTTGTCGTTCCCAACCGGGGGGGCATCGTCCTCGACATGAAACAGATGGATCGGATTATCGAGGTCAACGAGATCAACCGCTACGCCCTGATCGAACCGGGCGTATCCCAGGCCGGACTTCAGTCCTATCTTAAAAAGCACCATCCCCGCCTTCAGCACTCCACCCCCGAGGCCCCCCCCACGGTAACGGTCGTCGGCAATGCCCTGATTCAGGGGCACGGGCACATATCGCCGCGTTACGGAATCAACTCCGACATGGTGAACGGCATGGAGGTGGTGCTCCCCACCGGCGAGATCTGCACCATCGGCGCCGGTTCCATCGGGTCTTCCTGGTTCAGCAGGGGACCCCTCCCCGACCTTCCCGGACTCTTTATCGGATGGTTCGGGACCACCGGCATTGTCACCAAACTCTCGCTGAAGCTGTTCCCCAGGCCCGCCTTTCGAGAAGTTCTCGCCTTTTACACCGATGACGTCGATCTCATCTCAGAAGGGATATTTGAGGCGACCCAACTCGATTTGCTGGAGGATTTCTTTCTCATCAGCCAGGAAAAGCCCGACTGGATGAACCACGTCTTTTTCATCATCATCGTCTCGGGCCATTTCGAAGAGGAGCTGGAGCTTAAGAAAAAGGCCTTCAAGCGGCTCTTCCAGGAATTCAAGGGCGGGGGAAACTTCACGTTCGTGGAAGACCTCCATCCAGCGCTGAACAAGCGGTTCCTGGATGTTCCCCCTTTGGCGGCCCTGGCCGCGGACTTCAGGAAGGGGGGCGGATTCGAGTACACCGGGGCCATCCTCCCCATCGACAAGGTCCCGGCCGCATGGAAAAAAGGGATCGAGATCTCTCACAAATACGGGATGGTCTGCTCCTATGTGCATCAGGTCCTTCTGGGACACAGCGTCATGTTCGGGTTCAACTATTCCTTTAACCGGGCCGATGAGGAAGACATTGAAAAGACCCTGAAGGCCTTGGAGGAATCCAATCAGGCGACCCTCGACCTGGGCGGAATGATCTGGAAGGGGGAAGTGGGGGCACAGCAGATGATGCTGAAACAAATGGACCCCAACACGGTGGAGCTTATTCAAAGGGTAAAGGGTCTGTTGGACCCCAACGGGATTATGAATCCGGGCAACTGGGAGATGAGGTAGGGTGGTCGAGACAACCCCGTCGAATCTCTCCCTGCAGAAAACAGGTGAACTTCTGGTCCTGGGCGTTACCGGCGGCATCGCCAGCGGCAAGACCACGGTCGCCCGCATGCTGGCGGAACTGGGCGCACCCATCATTGATTTCGACCTCCTTGCCAGAGACGTGGTTGCTCCGGGTGAACCCGCCTTTCGAGAGGTTGTCGATTGTTTTGGCGAAGGGGTGATCGGGGAGGACGGAAAACTGGATCGCAAACGGCTTTCAGGGATCGTGTTTCGCGATTCGTCAAAGCGGCGAATCCTGGAGGGCATCACCCATCCCCGCATCCTGGCGGCCTTTATCCGTCAGGTCACACAGATGGCAGAAGAGAATCCCCAGGGGATCGTCCAGGCGGTGATCCCCCTCCTCTTCGAGGTCCATCTGGAACCGCTGGTCCATAAGGTCCTGGTCGTCTATGTCTCTCCCGATACCCAGGTCGACCGGCTCATGAAACGGGATCGGATCAGCCGCGAAGAGGCCCGCCGCATCCTCGACGCCCAGATGCCCATTGACGAGAAGGCGGCCCGGGCTGATTTCGTGATTCATAATGAGGGCAATCTGGATGAGACTCGAAAAGAGGTCCATGCCCTGTGTAACAAACTCAAGACAGCCGAAAAGAAGTGATTCGGGAAGGAGGAGGTATGAACCAGCAAACGATATCGATCACCCCTGTGGACCGTGTGGAAATCCTGACCCTGATGGACAACTATGTGGATGTACTCCTCACCAATACCGAGGTGGTCACTCGGCCCCCCGTGTCCAAGAGCGGGACCATCCCCGCGGACACCCTCCTGGCAGAGCATGGCCTGTCGCTCCTGGTGACCGTGCACGCCGGCAATGAAACCCATACCGTCCTCTTCGACACCGGATACAGCAAAGTCGGCGTCCTTAACAATGTGGAGATGCTCGGGGTGGATCTCGGCCAGGTGGAGGCCATGGCTCTGAGCCACGGCCATATGGACCATACGGGTTCCCTCTATCCTCTTTTAGACAGGCTTCCGCACAAGATTCCTCTGGTGG
Organism: uncultured Desulfobacteraceae bacterium; assembly: GCA_964384085.1. GTDB lineage: Bacteria > Desulfobacterota > DSM-4660 > Desulfatiglandales > Desulfatiglandaceae > AUK324. The sequence goes on along the minus strand of CAYLJZ010000015.1, from coordinate 39,339 downwards.
TCCATCCAGGCGTTTTTGACGCCCCCCGCTTTTTTGGCCTGGCCGACGGCCGCAGGCTCCTCTTTCCCCAGACCCTGCTAAAAGAGGACCTTCTCAAACGAAACGTCGATCTGGTGGAACGCACCGCCCCCACGCCCCTTGCGTGCGGGACGATCGTGGTAACGGGCGAGGTGGAGCGGGTCACCCCGTTTGAAAAGGGCCTTCCCAATGCCGAAATGGAACGGGGCGGGAAGATCGTGAAAGACCCCATCGCAGACGATCAGGCACTGGTGGTTCATCTGAAGGGTAAGGGGCTGGTGATCATTGCCGGGTGCAGCCATGCCGGGATTATCAACACAATCTTCCATGCTCGAAAGATCACGGGCGTTCAGGAGATCTACGCCGCGATGGGCGGATTTCATCTCTCGGGACCGTATTTTGAAAAGATCATCGACCAGACGATCGATGAATTCAAGACCATCGGCCCCAAGTTTCTCTCCCCCATGCATTGCACCGGATGGAATGCCATCCACCGAATATCCCAGGCATTTCCAAACGAATTCATCCTCAACAGCGTCGGATCTCTGATCGCATTGCAGGGGACCGAATCGTGAGGCCGTTTCTGCTTTAGGATGGGACGTCGCCGGTAAGGCGCTTGAAGACCACAAGCCGGCGGCGATGGGGGGAATGGGGAATTTCGTAGGAAAGGTCCTGAATCAGCAGGTAGTCGGCCGGGAAACGTGCGAGGCCTTCTCGAATCTCCGTGTCGCAGCCGGGGCCTTTCATGAAAATGGCCTGGCCGCCTTGAACAAGACACCGGCGCACGCGGGCCAGGGTGCTTCCAATCGGTTCCACGGCCCGGGTAATGACGCCCTGCACCGGACGATCATAGGAGGCGTAGATCTTTCCCTCATGGATCTCGACCCCTTTTAGCTTCAGGGATTCAAGCACCTCGTGCAGAAAACGCACTCGGCGGTGTCTCCCCTCGCAAAGGATCAGGTGGACAGCAGGGCAGACAATCTTGAGGGGGATGCCCGGCAGACCCGGACCCGTACCGATATCCAGAAGCGGGGAGGGGAGTTTCCATCCCAGGAGGCTGGCAGGTAGGATGGAATCAATATAGTGTTTTTGGACCATGTTGTCGAACTGATAGATCCGGGTCAGGTCATACGCTGCATTCTTTTCGCGCAACAGGAGATGAAATTGCCACAGTCTCTTATACTGGTTTTCTGTGAGGGGTAAGTTGCTCTTTTCAAACCATGATTTCAAGGCAGGGAGTCCCGGAGACAAACGCTGCTGCGACGGTTTGCATCCGCGAAGAAACGTTAGGCTACGCTTATTCGACCGAGGTCTCATGGGCCATTCGATATCCTTTCCCAAATGTTCTCTATCGATAGATAATCTCGAGGTTCTCTACGAAGACAACCATCTCATCTCAGTGAACAAGCCGGCCGGCATGCTGGTGCAGGGGGATAGATCGGGTGAAGAGAGCCTCATGGATGTCGTCAAGGAGTATATCAGAGAGCGCTACCAAAAGCCAGGGAATGTCTTCCTGGGGTTGGTCCATCGCCTGGACCGGCCTGTCTCCGGCGTGGTCCTGTTTGCGAGGACCTCCAAGGCGGCCTCCCGGCTGACAAAACAGTGGAAGGCCCGTGAGGTCAGGAAAACCTACTGGGCAGTGGTGGAGGGGGCGCTGGAACCAGAACAGGGCCGGATGGAAGGGCATCTCAGGAAATCCGGGAAGCGTGTCCGTATTGCAAAGAAGGAAGACCCGGGGGCAAAGGGAGCTATTCTGGAATACAGGACCCTTGCGCATGAAAAAGGAGTTTCCCTTCTGGAAATCGGCCTGATCACCGGCCGGAAACACCAGATTCGGGTTCAGCTCGCCCAGGCCGGTTGCCCGGTGGTCGGGGACGTCAAGTACGGGGCCAATGGATTTTTAAGCGACAAGACGATCCGCCTTATTGCCCGTTCCCTGAGCTTTCGGCATCCGGTGGTCGGTGAGGAGATGACTATTTCGGTGGATACGGACGACCTCGAACGCGAATTCTCCATATCTTAACTCATCATAACCACAACGAAAAATCTCTCACACAAAGACACAAAGCCACAGAGATTTCAATTTCTTACAGGTTATAGACCCTCAAGGCCTATGCATTCGCCGCAGATAGGTTCGCGCACCTGCAAAGCGTGTGTCAAACCAGGGAGTCGAAAGGGAATCTTTCCGAATGATTTTACCCTGCCCCGGAGCATGGATAAAATAATCATCGCCGGTGTATACCCCTACATGAGAAATCTTTTTCCGCTTAACAGAGGAGAAGAAAACGAGGTCTCCCTTCTGCATGCTTTTCCGATCCACCGGTCTGCCGGACGCATACTGGTCTAGAGAGGATCGCGGCAGATCGAAGCCGTTAAGTCGATAGACGGCCATGACAAGGCCGCTGCAGTCAAATCCCTCATTCGGTGAGGTCCCTCCGAACTGATAGGGAATCCCGATAAAGCTTTGTGCAGTTTCCACAAGGCTGGCCCTGATTTCACCCATATCCGCAGCTGTGGCCCTGGCTGCGGCATACGATTCGGGCGAGACAATATAATAGACATGAATAATCCCTTCCGCCACCAAGTCCCGTGCCTTGGCAAGAGCCGCTGAGGGAGTGGCGAATTCGCCGAATCGGACCTTGAACAACCCGTCCTTGTGTCGAAAGTAATAGGCGCTGAGCCCTTTTTCCTCGAGGGATCGGGTGAGGCGTATGGCCTTTTGCACATCCGAGAAGGCCCCCGCCTGGATGGTGTATTGCATGAAAGCGATATTCGAGACAGGTGGAGGCGAAGGTGGGGGCGGGGGCGCTTTTGTAGCGCAGGCCGGCAGAACGATCAGTATAAAAAGAACGATGCAGCACCAGCGGGATGATCTTGAGAAATATGCGGCCATACGCTTCAAAATAGAGCGGATTTTCCATCGCGAGTTAAGATGACGGGTTTTTTCGACAGGATACGACATGCTCTATCAGCTCATGAGCCATCCAGCATTGCAGGCCTCCCAGTCATCCATGCAGATAGCCATTCGTTGGCATTCAATCTCAAATATCTTTGCTACATGCAGAGGCGGCGCTCGCATGAAACTGGAAACCTGAGCTGGTTCGCCGGCTTGCTTCGTTCCTCCCTATCGTAATCTATGTGCTTACTTGAAAATGCCATACCTCAGGATGACATAGACGGCCTTGACGCCGTCCTTCCACCCGATTTTTTTTCCTTCGCCATAGGATCTCCCGTAATAGGAAATCCCGACCTCATAGACGCGGCATTTGGTCCGGGCGACCTTGGCGGTGATTTCCGGCTCTATGCCGAACCGGTCCTGCTGGATGGTCATCCCCTTGATGACATCGGTCCTGAAAAGTTTGTAACAGGTCTCCATGTCGGTAAGATTCAGGTTGGTGAACATGTTGGAGAGGAGGGTGAGGATTCTGTTCCCCACATAATGCCAGAAGAGATGGACCCGGTGGGGATCGCCGCCCATGAAACGGGACCCGTAGACCACATCTGCCTTCCCCTCGACAATGGGCGTCATCAGTTTGAGATACTCCATTGGGTCGTATTCCAGGTCGGCATCCTGAATGATGACGATATCTCCGGTCACGCAATCGAGCCCGGATCGTATGGCCGCCCCCTTCCCCCTATTCATCGGCTGATAGATCACCCTGTCCACGGTCGTCTCGATCCGGGTTTTTATGAGTTCTCTTGTTCCATCCGTGGAACAATCATCCACGAGGATAATCTCCTTGTCCGGAACAGGAGAGGATTTGACACGGGATATCAACTCGGGAAGATGGTCTTTTTCATTGTAGCATGGAATAACGATCGATAGCTTCATGGTCTGCTCTCCTCAAGAGGGCGATAACGAAGAGCTCCCCCTCCCATTGGCGCCCCGTGAAGAATCTAGTGGTCCTGTCGAATGCGAGTAAGAATTCCAGATCCGCGGTTCGTTGTCAACCACTAAGGGGATGTGTCAGCAATTCTCATTATGAAGTGGGCCTGGTGCCAGAATGCTGTGCGAGTGGCATCTTGCCATCCCGCCCGAAGCGGGACTCGGAAGCCGCTCCCACAAGGTCATTTTTGCAAAATGAGACTTGCTGGTCGAATGCGAGTAAGAATTCCAGATCCGTGGTCCGTTGTCAACCACTAAGGGGATGCATCCTGTATGGGTTGCGGAATGATCCGGAATATGAGCGTGAAGCGGAACTGTTCTCTTCTTTAGGTATCAGCTCATTCTTCAGGGAGTAAACCCCTGGCGGGCAAGCCAGCTTATAAGAACCAAAGCTTACGTGAGATTCAGGCCTAACTATTTGTTGGAACTACGGAATATGGAGAGAGTCCCTTTTGATCTTGACGATCCGCCCTTTTCGTTCAATAATACATAAAAGGGCTTCTCACCAGGGACCGTTAGGATCAGCCCATGAGAGCATGGCATGGAGAATAAAATCACCGGTTGGAGGAATATTCATGACGCAAACGACCAAGATGGATCTGGACGTCCTGTCCATGGTCTTTGATACCATCGACAAACTCGAAAGAGAGAAACTCACTTTAGAGACGAAGCTGGAGATGGACCGGGTAGGCGAGTTCCCGTCCGAGTTGATTCGATTCATGTTGGGGCCTGACATCGCCCTTCATCTGATATTTATCCCGGATGCGTACGGGGGCCTGGGGGCGGGGGCCACGGAAATCGCCCTGGTGTCTGAGCGGATGGCCAAGATGGACTTGGGCGTCGCAACGTCTTTTCTCGCCATCTGCCTGGGGATGGACCCGATCCGGGTCGGCGGAACGGCTGCGCAGAAGGATAAATACATCACAAAGATTGCCGATGAAGGCCTGATCGTGGCCTACGGCGTCACTGAACCCGAGGCGGGGTCCAATGTTCAGTCCCTCAAGACGCGGGCCGAGCGGGTCCTGGACGATACGGGTCAGATCAAGGGATACCGGCTCAACGGCCAGAAGCAGTTTATTACCAACGGCGGAGTCGCCCAGCTTTACACGATCCTTGCGGATACGCCGGAAGGGCCTTCCTTCTTTATTGTCGAGGCGGGGGCCGAAGGCCTCATTCCCGGAAAACATGAGGACAAGCACGGCATAAGGGCCTCGGATACCTGCGCCCTGACCCTGGAAGATCTGTATGTGCCTGTGGAAAACCTGGTCGGGGGCGTAGAGGGCCAGGGACTGAAAGAGGCCAACAAGGTCTTCGGATACACCCGTCTCATGGTGGCCACATTCGGTCTGGGCGGGGGCATGGCCTCCCTGGAACGGGCGGTCCGGTATTCCAAGGAGCGCATGCAGTTCGGCACCACCCTCGCCTCCAAGCAGGGATACACCCACCGGCTTCTGGTCCCCCATGCCGTCCAGTTAGAGGCGGCCCGGGCATTTATCGAGGAGGTGGCCCGAAGGCTGGATACGGACGAGGAAGACCTTCAGGTAGAAGGGTCCATTGCCAAATATTTCGCCACCGAGGCGGGGGATGCCATGGCCGATGACGGGATCCAGGCCTTTGGCGGGTATGGCTACATGCGGGAGTATGAGGTGGAGAAGATCAAGCGGGACGTCAAAATCCTCCCCATTTATGAAGGGACCAGCGAGATTCAGCGAAATATCATCTCTATGTTCCGTCTCAGGAGCACGGTCCGTTCCAAAGGCGGATTTTACCAGGAGATGGCTGAACGTCTGAGCAGATTGCCGGAAGAGACCGGCGGGCCCACCCTGGCCAGGGGCATGCACACGATGAATGCAGTGATCCTGGACGCCAGGAAGGAGAAGCTCACAAAGTCCCAGTACGTGATGTTTCTGCTGGCCGATATGATGACCTGGACCGAAATCGGGAATGCTCTCTGCCACAAGGCTGCGGTTTATGCAGGGGGACAGACGCGAACCCCGTCATTCATCAAAGCCGCGGCACGGATTTTTGCAAGGGAAGCTGTGGAAAAAGTCTATGTCAACAGTCTTCGGATCACCCAGGGCTGTGAACCAAGAATCGACGGCGCAGCCACGGCCCTGGAAACCCTGAATCCGGCGCAGGCCATGCAAGGTAACCTCCACGACATGGATACGCTCGCTGCTGAATTAGTGGCGTGAGGGGCTGGATATTGGATGATTAGGATGATTGGGATGAATGGGATGCTGGATGGTGGATACGGGCCTATAGCCTCTGCCCAATTGATCCTTGAAAATCAACTGAACAACATGAATGACCACCAAATGACAACTGAATCAGCAATTCTCATTATGGAAACCCACTCCTGAGGGAGCGGCTTCCAAGCCGCGAAAAGTCGTGGCAAGATGCCACTCTCACAGCAGCTTAGCTCTGAGGCTGCAGCATAATGAGAGTTGCCGCAACCGAATGACGACTGAATGACAAACACCCCAACAAACCCCATGAACCCAATTAACTCAACAACATATCATTCGCCCCGTGTGGCCCTGTGGCACTGAAAAAACGCTATTACAGGCCCAAACGTCCTGTTCCGGGGAAAAGACATCGCGAGAAAGGCGAGGCTGATTATTCAAGGCCCAAGATAGACCCCGGCCTGAAGGGATCATTTCAGAAGATCGGGGTCCCCAGGGACGAACCGTTCACGCCCGATCCCTTTCAGATGGAGGCCATTGAGCTGATCCGGAATTACGATGTCCTGGTCAGCGCCCCCACCGGTTCCGGAAAGACCTGGATCGCCTCAGAGGTCATCCGATCGTACCTTTCTGAAGACCGCCGAATATGGTATGCCTCCCCGCTCAAGGCCCTTTCCAACTCCATTTACCTCCAGTTCTGCCAGGAATTCGGGGAGCCCTACTGCGGCATCCTCACGGGCGACCGGAAGGAGAATGCGGACGCCCCCATTGTCATCGGCACGACAGAAATCCTCAGGAATCAGCTCTACGATGCGATGCACAAGGGGCTCAATATCAACTCGGACCTGGTGATCCTGGACGAAGCCCACTACCTGAGCGATCCGGATCGAGGGGTGGTGTGGGAGGAGGTCCTCATCTATCTTCCGTCGAGAGTCAGACTCCTCCTCCTGTCTGCCACCATATCCAACCCGGAAGAGGTCTGCGACTGGCTGCAAACCATTCGCGGTACTGCCAACAGGGTGGTGCGATCAGACGAGCGTCCGGTCCCCCTGGAAATGCTGTTTCTCTTTCCTGACGGGCTAATCGCTCCGTTAGGGACCCGAAAAGGATTGAACCCCAGGGTGAAGGCGTTTCTCGAATCGAAGGGAAACTTCAGGCGGGGGCGGCATGAAAAGATCGACTATGGCAAGATTATCGGATTTCTAAGGGAACTGGATCTTCTCCCCGCCATCTTTTTTCTCAAGTCAAGGGCCGATTGCGATCATGCGCTGCTGACCTGCCCGGAGGTGGACAAGCCGGATGCGGTGGCGCGACGTCTGAAAGGAACCCTTCGAGCGCTCCTCAAAGCGTATCCCCACCTGGAAGGACACCGGCAGATAGGGCCGCTGTTGCAGGCCATGGTAGGATCGCACCATGGAGGACAGCTCCCATACTGGAAGGTGCTGATCGAAGGGATGATGAACAAGGGCTTGCTGGAGGCCATTTTTTCCACATCCACGGTGGCGGCCGGCGTCAATTTCCCTGCCAGGACCGTTGTCCTGCTCCAGAGTGACCGTTACAACGGCCATGAATTCGCAGACCTGACCGCGACAGATCTTCATCAGATGATCGGACGGGCAGGCCGAAGGGGAAAGGACAACATTGGGTTTGCCCTGGTCATTCCCGGGCCCTATCAGAATCCGCAACTCATCTATGAACTGGAGGATTCTTCACCCGATCCCATTCGAAGCCAGATACGGATCAACTTTTCCATGACCCTCAACCTCCTTCTGTCCCATACCCCTTCCGAGGTCAAGGACCTTCTGGATCGTTCCCTTGCTGCGTATCAGGAGAAACAGTCCGGGGACGCGATGAAGGAGCGACGGGATGAACTGCTGTCGGACCTAGGCCGTACCCTCCTCGAGGCTAAATGTGACGCGTCCGACCCCTTCGGAATCATGGAAAGTATCCGTATGAGGTCTGACCTCCAGAAGACCCTCAAAAAGTCGTCCAATTCCAGGGTCTATGACCGGTTGGTCCAGACCCAACGGGACCTGTTGATCCCCGGAAGGCTCTTTCTCCACAAAAATGGGAATATCTACGTGGTATTCAAGACCTATTCCGACGACGGAAGGTTTATCTGCGCCTCTCACAATATCAGACGCCAGGACCCGATGGGAAAACGGCAGCTCAAGCTGCGGCGGGTCGATTTGAGCCAGATCGAGGCTATTTACGACCAGGTGGTGGATCTCCCCGAAGGGTATTCACGGGAGGCGCTGGATCTCCTGTTGGACGCAATCCACCCGAATACCTTAAGGATGGTGGACCTTCAGGATACGGGAGAAAATCCCGAGACAGAAGCAATTCAAACGGCACGGGAAAAACTGGCCTCGATGCCGTGCGAGGAGTGTCCGCATTTCAAGCTCTGCCACCGGACACGAGGCGGAAAACTCCAAAGGCTGTTGGATGAATTTCGCACCTCCCTGGATCGACCCGAGACAGCCTGGGGCGGGTTGTGGCTCAGCTTTAAACGGCATCTTCGCTTTCTCAAAGAGACCGGGTTTGTGGACGAGTCTGACCGCTTGACCCCGGACGGTCAGTGGGCCTCCAATCTCAGACTGGATCAGCCGCTCCTGATTGCCGAGGCGATTCGAAAGGGGGCCTTTAACGATATTTCACCGGCCGAATTGGCCGGCGGGCTGGCGCCCTTTGTATGGGACCGGGGCCAGGAGATAGAGCTGAAGGTCGATGGCTTCCTGGATCTGCAAGGCATAGACACGGTCTTTGACCGGTTGCTGAACAGGATCGAAGAGATGCGGGCTTTGAAGGAGAAACGGGGCTTCGAGAGTTCTCCGATCCTTTTCTGGCCCGCGGCCGCCTTGTTCATGTGGGCAAGGGGGGTCCCGTGGGAAGAACTCCTCCATTTGGTGGCTGCGGACGAAGGAGATATGGCATCGCTCATCATGCGCACCGCAGACCATCTCAGGCAGGTGGCGGATCTCCGTGAGACCCACCCCCGCCTGGCATCCGTAGCCGGCGAAGCGATTGACTTGATACTGAGGGAACCGGTGCTCATCCTCTGATGTCGAGACAGGCCGCACGGCAGGAGAGATCTCGCCTCCAGCCGAGGCCTGTATTCGGCGCTAAGGCACCCTACACATCCAGAAACCTATCGAACTCCTGACGTGGGACTTAACCGTGTTTCCATGTTAAAAAGGCTCACCATAAGGGATTTCGAGGAGTGCTTTTGCATATAACCTATTATAATAATTTGAAATCATTGCCATGTGCACCAGAATTTTCGAGTTCCTGACTTCACGATAAGATGGACTTGTTGGAGGGGAAACAAAAATGGCAAGAAAAAGATTGACAAAGGTCCTTCCAATAAATATTATCGAACGGCTTTGAATAAGTCTTTGTAAATATGAAAGGAAAAGGGGGTGAATTTAATATGATCGGAAGTTTCTCAGTTCAGGTCGGCGCCGAAAGGGCTTCCGGTCGCAATCGATTCATGATATCCCCCGGAACCAGTGAGTGCTGCCAACCCTTATCCATCATTCAAGAGGTGTCATCAGATGTTTGCATGACCGTTGCGTGATACGTCGCGCCAGCAATGGCGATTTTTTTTAAGGCAGGGGAAGGCATCTCAGGTACAACCGAGGTGCTTTTTTTGTTTCAGGAGAGTGCCAAACACCCGCGCCACGACGCATCTGTTGCGATTTTGCGGAATCATTCTAAAGAGAGAAAGGCTGTGTAAATTATGAAAGTGGTTGTTCGTGACAATCAAATCGAAAAGGCCATCAAAGACCTTAAGCGAAAGTTGACCAAAGAGGGATTCTTTTCCGAGATCAAGGAAAGGCGTTTTTATGACAAACCCAGCGTCCAGAAAAAAAAGAAGCAGGCCAAGGCGGCCAAGAGACGGCGCAAACGGGTCAAACGGTTTTAACCGTTGAATCGCTATTCGGGCGCATTGTTTTTCCCTTGACAAAGAGCAAAGCAGTTAGGTAAATACGCAAAAGCTGTTGGCCCCTTAGTCATTTAACCTTAAACCCGATGTAAGAGGCTTAACAATCATGAAAAATCCAGCGAATTCCTCCAAAAGGTCTTCTCAAGGCGGGGAGGCCTCTCCACCTGCCGGTTTTTTCCCGAAATGGCTGAATATTAACGCTGCGGTCCAGGATTTGGGCTTTTTTCTGGTAGGGCTGATCGCTGCGTTGATTGTGGGGTGGGTCATTTTTCCCGCAGTGCTCTACTCCAAGCAGGCCCAACCCATGAATTTCAATCACGCGCTTCATCTGAACCCTGACAAGGTTGATGGCATAGAAGGCGACTCAAAGGAAGAAAAGTGCTTTCACTGCCACGCCTTCCGGGAAGACGGGACCTTTGCCGGCATCCCAAAGCTTGAGAAGTGCGTTGAATGCCATGATGATCCTGAATCTCCTCTGGGAGAAACTCCCGAAGAAAAAGACTTCATGACAAGATATGTCGCTGCTGAGGAAGAGGTCCCCTGGCACGTCTATTCAAAACAGCCCGATTGCGTTTACTTCAGCCATATCGCACACGTGAATATGGCGAAAATTGCATGCGATACCTGCCACGGGGAGTTTGCCGACAATGAAAATCTCCCCTTATATTTTGAAAACCGGCTAACCGGTTACAGCAGGAATATCTGGGGTAAACACATCTCCGGTTTCTATTGGAACAAGAAGCCCTCGGATCGCATGAAAATGGATGATTGCGCTGAGTGCCACACCAAGATGGGACAGGAACAGAACAACGCCTGTTTTGTATGTCATAAATAAGGGGAAGATGACTATGAAATTAACCAGAAGAAACTTCATCGCATCTGTCGTCGGCGGGGTCGTGGGCATCCAGGTAACCCCGCTTCCCTGGAAGTTTACGGACGATGTCGCCATATGGACCCAGAACTGGCCGTGGGTGCCTGTTCCGCCAACCGGCGAATTCTCTGAGGTCAGTTCTGTATGCAATTTGTGCCCCGGGGGATGCGGTATCTCGGTACGAAAGGTGGAAGGCCGGGCTGTAAAGATCGAGGGCCGGCCGGACTATCCGGTTAACGCAGGTGGAATTTGTCCTGTCGGAATGGGCGGGCTGCAACTCCTCTACGATGAGTCCTTGAGGTTTACCGGGCCGATGAAGCGGGTGGGAATGAGAGGCGCGGGTGAATTTAAGAGCATCAGTTGGAAAGAGGCCTTTGATATCGCAGCCGCCAGGATCTCCGCCCTTCGAAAGGCGGGGAGGCCGGAGGCGATTGCCGCTGTGGACGGCAACCGGGATGGGGCCACGGTATCGGTCCTGATCGAACGTCTCATGCAGGCCGTGGGGAGTCCCAACTACGTCAGACTTCCGTCACTGTCTGACACCTACCGAATGGGAAACAGGCTGATGCAGGGGAGAGATGCGCCTGTTGCCTATGACCTCGAAAATTCGGACCTCGTCCTCAGTTTCGGCTGCGGCCTTCTCGAGGGATGGGGGGCGCCCGGCAGGATCATGAATGCATGGGGCATGTGGCACGACGGCAACCCGGCAAAGCGGAAAACCCGGATCATTCAGGTGGAGTCCCGCGCATCCAACACCGCCTCAAAGGCGGATCTGTGGGTGGCGCCACGGCCTGGAACCGAGGCCGCACTGGCCTTAGGGCTCGCACATGTAATTATTCGATCCGGCAGATACGATGCCGGATTTGTGAGCGAACACACCTTTGGGTTTGATGACTGGCAGTCGCCGGACGGGATGGTCCACATCGGTTTTAAGACGCTGGTCCTCAGAAACTATTCTCCTGAACGGGTGTCCCAAATAACAGGGGTGCGGCCCGACGTGATTGTCAAACTGGCCGCGACGTTGATGCGCGCGAAGTCCCCGATTGCCATTTACGGTAAAGGGAAGAACGACTTAAACGGCAGCCTTTACGAGTTTATGGCCGTTCAAAGTCTGAATGCCTTGAGAGGGAGGATCAATCGTCCAGGAGGGGTGCTCCTCCCAGATCCGCTGCCGCTCAATCCTCTCCCCCATTTTGAACCGGATGCTATTGCAAGGCAAGGTCTTAACAAACCGAGGCTGGACCGTGCGGGGACCAAGGCGTATCCATTTTCCCACAGTCTGGCCCATAATTTTGCGGCCGCTATTAACCGCACGCCTAAATCGCCGATTGACACGCTTCTCGTGTTCTCGGCAAATCCAGCATTTACCCTTCCGGACGGGGGCGCCTTTAAAAATGCACTGACAAAAATTCCATTCATCATCAGTTTCTCACCCTATCGGGATGAAACAGCCAATATGGCGGACCTGATTCTCCCGGACTCCACCTATCTTGAAAAAATCGATGACATTGTCTGGCCTGTTGGTCTTCAGTATCCCTTCTATGGTCTCTCAAAACCGGTCGTCGAGCCCATTTACGACACTCGAAACTGTGGGGATACGGTCATTCAATTGTCCAATGCCATCGGCAAGTCCGTGGGGTCAGCCTTTCCGTGGGAAAGCTTCGAGGATGTGTTGAAAGAGCGGGCAAAGGGCCTTTACGATGCGGGCGGCGGACGGGTGAGTTTTGATCCGGCGACGCCTGCCTGGAAGCAGCAGGGATCGGAGTCCGGTTCGAAATCAGACTACGAATCTTTTGATGACATGTGGGAGAAGCTGGTGGCCGGGGGATTCTGGTATCGCCCGGTGGACCAGGCAAGAGACTGGGCATGGCTTTTCAAGACGCCCAGCGGTCAGTTCGAATTCTACAGCCAACTCATCGACCAGGCGTTTCGTCAAGCTTCGGCCAGCGAGCCGATAGGGGCCCGGCGCGACGAGGCCTGCATGGCGCATTATGCGGCTCAAAAGACGAGTGTCGATCCGACTGCCTACCCCCTTTCCATGCTCCCGTACGAAATGATCAACCTGGCCAGCGGCTGGATACCAAGCCCGCCGTTCCTGTATAAAACCATTTCTGCGAACCAGCTTTTGAAGGATATATCCTTTGTCGCGGTCAACCCCAAGACCGCTGCGAAATACGGACTGAAGCAAGGCGACCTGGCGGCTGTCCAGTCGCCCGCTGGAAATGTGCAGGTGCGTATCGACCTTTTTGAGGGGGCAATGCCCGGTATTGTCTACATGCCTCTGGGATTTGGGCACACTGGTTATGATGAGTTTCTGAAGGGAAAGGGCGTCAACCCGAATACCATCGTGCAGGCAGGACAGGAGCCTCTGAGCGGCTCCCCGGTCTGGTGGAACACGCCTGTGAAACTGGTGAAGGTGTGATCCTGAATGGCGAATACTGAATGTTCGAACCGTTGAATCCCGCTTTACAGCGGGAAACCTCTGAACCTTTGAACCCATGAAGAGCACGCGGTTGGAGTGAGGTAACTCATGAAAAAAGAAAATGACCACGGGAAACCCACGCACAAATACGGCATGGTCATCGATCTTGACAAGTGCACCGGGTGCGGGACATGCATGGTTGCCTGTGCCGCCGAAAACAATGTATCCGTACGGCCTGACCAGTCGGACAAGGAGCGCGTCATCACCTGGATGCATCTCTACAGGATTACCAACGGAAAAGAGTTTCCTGATACGGAGGTTAGTTATTTTCCCAGGCCCTGCATGCACTGCGACCATCATACCCCCTGCGTTTCGGTCTGTGTAGCGACTGCCACGAAACTGGACCTCCACACCGGGATTGTCAGCCAGATCTATACCCGATGCATTGGGTGCCGGTACTGTCAGGCGGCCTGTCCTTACGGCGCCAGATATTTCAACTGGTGGGATGCCTATTTTCCAAAGGACAAGGGTCTTGACCGGTACCTCTCTCCGGAGGTTTCTCCCCGTATGAGGGGCGTGGTGGAAAAGTGCACTTTCTGCCACCACCGGCTGATGCGGGCAAAAGAGCGGGCCTATGCTGAAGAGAGGCGGGAAATAGAAGAGGATGAGTACCAAACTGCCTGCACCGAGGCCTGTCCAGCCCAGGCCATCACATTTGGAGATCTGAATAACCCCGAACACAAGGTCTCCAAACTTATCAAGCACCCGTTCACCTTTAGGCTCTTGGAACGGCTCGGTACGGAACCCAAGGTCTACTATCGTTCCAGCAGGGATTGGGTCCGAAAAATGGGCGACAACTTCCTTCCCGGTGAATACCAGCCTGTGGTCAACAAGAACTGGGAACAAGAAGAATGGTCCACCAAGCCGGGACGCGATACGTTTTAGCCTTTAGATCTCAGGAGGATGCGTAATGGATTCGGTATTGTTACCGCACGGAGTTAAGAGATGTTCCCCATGGGCCTTTTTCTTCTGGACCCTGCCGTGGCTGGCCCTCCTGGCGTGGGGCGGCCTCTCGGCCTTTCTCTGCCTCTGGAAAGGGCTGAACCAGACAAATATGAGCAATGTTTTCGCCTTTGCCCTCTGGATCGTATTTGATCTGGCCGTGATTGCGCTTGGCGCAGGCGCCTTTTTTACCGGGTTTTTGACCTATATCATCGGTAAAAAGGAGTTGAAAAATATTATCAACACCGCGGTGATCATCGGCTTCATCTGCTATTCGGGGGCCATGGCCATGCTGGGGATCGACATCGGCCAGCCGATCAGGGGCTGGTTCATTTTCTGGCACGCCAATATTCACTCCATGCTGGTCGAGGTGTCTTTCTGCATCACCTGTTATCTGATGGTGCTCGCCATCGAGTTCATCCCGATTATCCTGGAAAACCGGAAGCTGGAGGAAATCAAGGAACTCAGGTTGTTTGGACATAACCTTCATGAGATCATGGCTGTTTTTGCCGCAACCGGAACTTTTCTGTCGTTTTTTCACCAGGGATCCTTGGGAGGCATGTTTGGCGTGATGTATGCCAGGCCCTTTGCAGCCAGGGAAGGCTTCTATATCTGGCCGTGGACATTTTTTCTCTTTGTGCTCTCCGCCATTGCCTGCGGTCCCCTTTTCACGATTCTCTGCACCAAGCTGACAGAATTACTGACCCGCAAAAAGCTGGTGCCCGACAGCGCCATCCAGCTCCTTGCAAAGATCTCGGCATGGCTTCTTTCACTCTATATCATACTGAAAATATTTGACTACTTAGGCTGGATGTACGGCGTTGTTCCGAGGTCGGGGTTGACGTTCGAGAGCTTTTTCAGAGAAGGTCCCTACGGCGTTTGGATGGTCGTCGTCGAAATGATATTCTGCGGCATCCTCCCCGCTATTATCCTTTTGACGCCCGAGGGGAGGAAAAACCAGGGCTGGCTCATCTTTGCCTCACTGTTGACCTGCATCGGGGTAGTGCTGAACCGCTTCCTGTTTATTATTGTCGCCCTGGCTATCCCTGTGATGCCGTTTGACAAGTTCTGGAGCTATCTCCCCACATGGCAGGAATGGGGCATCGGTCTGGCGGTCGTGGGGTATGGGTTTCTGGTTTTCTCACTGGCTTACAGGTACTTACCCGTGTTCCCCAAGGAAAGAGAACTGAATCCCGTCCAGGAATCGTAGACGATCAAAACAGGGGTCAGCCCTTACAAGGAGAGATACAATGACACCGTTTTCATTTGAATGGCAATGGAACATCGAATATCTGATATTTTTTGGACTCCTCTATATCGCTCTGGGCATCATCGGTATCGGCATCACCGTCACCGTGATAAAGACCGGATTGCAGGCATTAGGGTTTATGCGGGAACGACATTTCCATTAAAAAGATCGAATTGAGGGATTCAGGAAATTCGGAATCGGAATCGGTAACTCCTGAATCCCTTAAATTCTGAGTTCCTTAATCCCTCCCTTCCTCAATTTATCAATCCCTGAATCCTCCGTCCTTAGCGACCCTGCGTCAGTCGCTTGTTGGTCCTGGCCATCCCCACATCGTTCCACTCAAGACTCCTCAGAAACGAGAGATCTCAAATCGGAAACCCGACCTCCCCTGAAGCATTTCATCTGATGCCTGAGTTGACACCAACAGGGCCTCCTGCTACCATATGCCAGATGCAAGATAGTGATAGGGGCCGCAATGAACGACATTTTGTCGTTCACAATGAAGCCATTCACCACTCGGAATGACACATCATATCATGCCGGTTTACGAGTACCAGGCTCTTGACAGGGCGGGAAAAAACAGGAGCGGGATCATCGACGCCGACAGCCCCGTGTCGGCACGCCAGAAGCTGAGGGCCTCCGGCGTGTTCCCCACAGCCTTGAAAGAGACCTTCAGTGCACTCAAGGAAAAGACCCCGAGTCATTCGTCCGTTGTGACCTTTTTCAAACGGGTCAAGCCCGGAGAAATTTCCGCTGCCACGCGGCAGTTGGCCATTCTGTTGGGCGCCGGAATCACACTGGTCTCTTCCCTGGACGCGCTCATCTCCCAGGTCCCGAACCCGATTTTGAAAAAGATCATGGCCCAGACAAAGGAGTCCGTGAATGAGGGAAACAGCCTTGCCGTTTCACTGTCTCAGCACCCGAAGGTTTTTTCCGAGATCTATGTCAATATGGTGAAGGCGGGCGAGGAATCCGGCTCCCTTGACCTGGTCCTGCATCGTTTAGCCGAACTGACAGAACGCCAGCAGGCACTGAGGGGGAGGCTTAAGGCCGCGCTGGCCTATCCGGTATTTATGATCTTTATCGGGGTTATTGTCCTTTTTTTCCTCATCACCTTTATCGTGCCCAATATTACAAAAATATTCGATGACATGCACCAGATTCTTCCCCTTCCCACTCTGATCCTCATCGGGGTCAGCAACTTTTTCAAATCTTTCTGGTGGCTGGCGGCGGGCGGATTTGCCGGTTTCTTTCTTGTGACAAAAAGATTTATTCGGACCCCGAGAGGGAGACGTCTGTGGGATCGCATTAAATTGGGCGCTCCTTTGATTGGTTCTCTCAACACCAAGGCGGCAATGGCGCGGTTTTCAAGGACATTAGGGAGCCTGCTTCAGAACGGCGTTCCGCTTCTCTCCGCCCTGGGAATCGTTCGAAACATCGTCAACAACACCCGTATTGCCGAGGCGATCGACACTGCCACGGACGATATTCAGTCAGGCAAGGGCCTTGCGGTCTCTCTTTCCAAAAGCCGCTGGTTCCCGCCTATCGCCATACAGATGATCTCAGCAGGAGAGCAGAGCGGGGAGGTGGAGGGCATGCTCAACAAAATCGCCGATGTTTTTGAAGGGGAAGTGGAATCACAGGCCCTCGCCATGACCTCTATGCTCGAGCCCGTTATGATACTGGCTATGGGCGTTACCGTAGGGTTTATCGTCATCTCGATCCTTCTCCCCATCTTCGAGATGAACCAGATGATACGCTAACGCCTTGCATCAACGGTGGAAAATTACTGATGGGTGTGCTAAGATAAATATGGGTCAACTTCATTCGAAATGCCTAAATTTCTGAATTCATGCAAACAGGATGTGTTAAAGGGGCATATGTATTGAAATTCGCGCTTTGTTTTTCATGGACATAGATGGGAGGAAAAATGTTTGGGGAAAAGACGGGCAGCAGCGGCTTTACCTTGATTGAACTGATGGTGGTTATCGTTATCCTCGGCATTCTGGCAGGTCTGATCATTCCGAGAATCATGGGGCGGCCTGAGGAGGCCCGGCAGATGAAGGCCCAGGTTCAGATCGAGAGCATAGAAACCGCCCTCAGGTTATACAAATTGGACAACGGATCGTACCCATCCACCGAACAGGGTCTTCAAGCACTGGTAGAGGCCCCGACAGTGGGGGAACTTCCAAGGGCCTGGCGGGAGGGGGGCTACCTGGAAAAGGGGAAAGTCCCTAACGACCCGTGGGGGAATGAATATGTCTATCTGAGTCCCGGCGTCCATGGGGAATATGACCTTTCCTCTTATGGCGCCGAGGGACAGCCAGGCGGAGAGGGAAAAGACAAGGATATCAATAGCTGGGACATGGATTGACGGCACAGAGGTCAGGGATCAGGAGGTCGAGTATCGGGGGGCAGAAATCAGAATGATCACCGAGGGGCGCGTCTATAGAACAGCGCGGGCTAAGGTTCTCGATAAACAGGGGTATACCCTGATCGAACTCATTGTGGTGATTGTCATGATCGGCATCATCCTCACCTTCGCTGCCCCCCGGCTGAGAATTGCTTTTCTCAACGACCCCCTGAAAACCGCTGCCCGTAAAATGGTCGGCATCGTCCACAATCTGAGAAACGAGGCCGTTCGGCAACGGCAGACCTACACCCTCCATCTTGATTTGAACTCCAGTAAATCCTGGACCACCTGGGACCTGATGACGGTCGAGGAACAGACCCTGGCCAGGGAACAGGCCTCTTCCCTCCCTGTGGATGTGCGCATCCGCGACGTCTGGATAAAGGGTAAAGGAAAGGTCGCCGAAGGAGAGGCATCGATCCGCTTCACTCCAATGGGATATACGCAGGCCGCGGCTGTCCATCTTCGTTCTCCAGACGGCAGGGAGATCACCCTGGAATTGAGTCCTTTCATAAGCAAGGTAACCGTCATTGATAAATATGTTGAATTTGATTGAGAAATCCAGGAATTGGAGGAGTTGCACTTTGCCGAATTCCAAATTTCAAATTTCAGATTGTGGATTCCAGGATTTTCCAGGCTTCACCCTCCTGGAGGTGATGATCTCCCTCGCCGTTATTTCGATTGCACTCATCGCACTCCTTGGCTCTCAGTCGCAGGGCCTCTCCCTGGCCAATGAATCGCGGTTCAACACCACGGCAAGTCTCCTGGCCCAGGAAAAAATGGCCGAATTCGAAGCCATAACGGATCGGCAGGACTTAGGCTCTGATTCCGGAAATTTTGGAGATGAATTTCCTGACTACGCCTGGGAGGTTTCGGTGGATGACGTCTCACTTGAAGAGGTCGGTAAGATCCCGGATCGTCTTAAACGCATCGATCTGAAGGTACGGTACATACCGGATAGCCGCTATCGCTGTGAACTGAGGCTGTACCGGTTCTTTCCATAGAGGAGTTCAAAGCTCGATCTTCGGGGCTTTGTCAGGTTAGATGTTGAGGCCTTGGGCATAAGGCATGAGGTGTAAAGAAGAGACCTTCCATCAGTCAACCCCCATCCAGTATCCATTATCCAGTATAGGCATCCGGCATTTACTATGGCAAGAGCGAGACAGGTAGAAGGTCTGAGGATAGAGGAGGGCTTCACGCTCCTGGAGGTCCTGATTGCCATAGCCATATTCGGCATGATTGTGTCGGCCGTTTTTACGGCCTATAGGGGGACACTGAGCATTATCGATGAGACTGAATCCCAGGAGGATATCTACCAGATGGCCCGGATTGCCATGGAACGTATCACCGGGGACCTCGAATCGGCCTATTTCCCTCAAACGGTTAAGCCCGTCGAGGCAGGTCAGGAAACATCCCAACCCACTCTCTTTCGCGGAGAAAAAAAATATCTGGAGGACCTTCTCTGTGGGGAACTGCGGTTCCAATCCCTTGCACACCTGACCTTTTCAGATGAAAAATCGCTCGCCGAACCTGCCGAAATCGCCTATTATGGGGCAACAGTCACTGACGACGACGTATTCGATTTGTACCGCGCCGACACATCGCTTACCCGCGAAAAACCCGAACCCGGGACTGGTGGGCTGCTCCTGTGCAAAGGACTCTCATCCATTGATTTCATCTACTACGATGCGGAAGGCGAAGCCCACGAAACCTGGGATTCGAATGAAGGCCCATCAGAGGGTAAACTCCCTTCACGGGTTTCGATCGTAATCGAATTTCCAAACCGGACAGACCCGGAGCGACCAGTCAGATTTATGACCGGCGTTGCGATTCCGATGGGGGGACAAGGGAGCGGGATTGATGATCGGTGAGTGCCGATGAACGATTGACCCATAGCCGACGATCAGGCTTGGGAGGACTGCCAGGGAGTGACATCGCTCTTCAAAGACAACAGAGGATTTGCCTTGATCCTCATCATTCTGATCATCAGCCTCCTCGTCGTGGTAACGCTCCAGTTCAATACCGCCATGTGGGGAGGGCTGTATTCCTCCGCAAACCTCCGTGACGGGGTCAAGTTCGGCCTTATCGCGCGGTCGGGCATTCACTTCGCCCTGGCCGTCCTCTCCGAAGATGCGTCTGCAAGCAATTCGGACTCCCTTCGGGAGACCTGGGCCCAATCGAAAGAACTCTCCCTCCATTCTGTCGAGCTGTTTGAACAGGGCCGTTTTCAGGTGGAAATTACGGATCTTTCGAGTAAGATAGCTATTAACCGGCTGGTCAATGAGAATGGAGAATACAATGAGAGCCGGAAACTGCTCCTTGCGAGGCTTCTGAGCCAGGAACGGTTCGGGCTTGAGCCGGAAGCGGTCGGAAATCTGATCGATGCAATAAAAGACTGGATTGACGCGGATGATGAGACAACGCAGTTCGGCGCAGAAAACGGGTATTACCAGTCTCTGGAAAAGCCATATTCGTGCGCGAACAAACCCATGGATTCTCTGGATCAGTTGCGACTTGTCAAGGGGATGACCGACGCCCTTTTCTTTGGAAACGACGATGCCGGGGGGGGCATTTCGGACCATTTGACGGTATATGGCGATGGAAGGATCAATATCAACACTGCCGGCCCCCTGGTCCTGCAGGCCCTCTCAGACGATATCGACGCAGAGATGGTTCAGGATATGGTGGACTATCGTTTAGATAAAAAAAATGATTTGACCGACCCTGAATGGTATCGAAAGATCGCGGGAATGGGTCATGTGACAATCGACCCTAACCTGATCATGACCTCGACCGGCTATTTTGAAATCCGGTCTGCCGGCATGGCCGAGGAGGAGACCATGAGCAGACAGGTGACAACGGTGGTCAAGAGAGAGGGGTCCGCCATTCAGATAGTGGCATGGAAAGTCGAATAATGAGCGGCAACATCACGGGAATCGACATAAGCGCTGAACACATTACGGTTGTCCGGACGGCCAGTGGTTTGAAGGGGCGCCGTATCCTTGCGTGTACGCGGATTCCTGTTGGCGCCGAGGGCCTGGACGAGGCTCTCAGATCTCTTGCCGAGACCATGGACCTGAGGAATGACACGTGTCTCGTCACGATTCCCGAAGTCCATGTCTCTTTAAGAAATGTCCCCATGCCTTTTAAGGATGCAAAAAAGATCCGGCAGGCCCTCCCTTTTGAAATGGAGAGCATGCTGCCCTGTCCTGTGGAGGACATCCTCATTGATTTTATAGTGACAGACACCCATGCCGAGATGGGCGTCCTGGCTGCATCGGTCCAAAGGGAGTTTCTTTCGGATTATTTAGAATCGCTTCGGTCCAACGGGATCGATCCGGAGGTGTTGGAGGTAAGGGGGACGTCACTGGCCTCGTGGGTATTGGAGCAGAAAGGGACCCCTGGCAATATCCTTGTATTGGAAATGGGTGAAAAAGGGAATACCCTGGTCCTCTGTATGGGTGGACGGATTAGCCTGGTCCGATCGTTCGTTGCCCTACCGGTTTCCCCTGGCTTGCCAGACCCGACAGACGGCAAGGTTGGCAACAGTAACACCCTCCCCATGAACGATGACGACGGTTTTTTCAGGTCCCTGTGCGTTGAGGTTCATAATACGGTGCATGCCTTTATTTACCGGGGAGAGATAGCTGATTGGCCGGAAAAGCTCTTTTTTACGGGAGAAAGAGCCCAGTCCCACGTATCCGCAGACCTGTTGAGCCGATTGCTGGACATGCCGGCAGAACCCATCGACGTCAGCCGCGACAAAAAAATCAGAAAGGAAGGGAGCATCGCCGGGGACTGGTCACCAGCCGTGATGAGTGGCGCCCTTTCTCTTGCCCTGGGCAATGCCGGAAAAGAAGGGGGATTCAACCTCAGGAGAGAGGAATTCAGCCCGGAAAGGCGATATCTGAGCATTCGCAAGGCAATCCCAAAACTCGCTGTCTTTTTCTTTCTGATCCTCTCGTTTCTGGCTGCTGACATGATTGTTGAGTATTATTCCCTGAAAAAGGAGTACACCACCCTGAACGAGGAGATCACCGCCATCTTCCGGCAAACGCTCCCCCAGGTGAAACGGGTTGTCGATCCGGTTCAGCAGTTGAGGGTCAGCGTTGAGCAGATGAAGCGATCGTCCGCATCCAGCCCCGGCGCCGGCCCAGGGGACAGGATCCTCGACCTGCTGCAGGAGATCTCCCAGTGCATCCCCCGATCGGTTCCTGTGCACGTCCATCGCATGGTGGTGGATCCGGATACCATACGGATATCCGGCAGAACAGACGCTTTCAACGAGGTTGACAAGATAAAAAATGAGCTGGCGACAGCGAAGCGCTTCGGTCCGGTGAATATCACATCAGCCAACCTGGACCGCGTAGGGAACAAGGTCCAGTTCGAGATAACCATCGAGCGTAAACGGTGAGAATTGAGGGGTAAGGGAATTTAGGGATGAAGGAAGAGAAAACGGCCCAACAAAACCGTGAACCCTTCAACCTTTGAACCCATGAACGGTACGAAATATGAAATTAGGAAAGAGAGAAAAACTGTCGGTTTCCCTGGGAGTCGGCTTCATAACGCTTTTTGTCAGTGTTCAGTTCATTATCTTTCCCTTATTGGATAAACGGGATGCGATGAAACGGGGCATCGAGGCAAAATGGAGCGGACTGAAGGAAATCAGGATGCTGAAGACCGAATATGAAGCATACCGGAAGGGGGCTGAGGGGATTAAAAGCCATCTCGGAAGGCGTGAAAAGGGCTTTACCCTCTTTTCTTTTCTGGAACAGGCGGCAGGCAGGGCAGGCGTGAAAGACCATATCAAGTATATGAAGCCGTCAGACTCCCCGGGAGATGGCCCACTCAAGGAGTCAACGGTTGAGATGAAGCTCGATAAGATTAATTTGAAGCAATTGGTAGAATATCTCCACCTGATCGAATCACCGGAAAAGGTCGTCAGCATCAAGAGGATCTCCATCACGGACTCCAAGGGCGCCGCCGGATACCTGGATGCCGTCATGCAGGTGTTGACAATTGTGGAGTGACGATGACGAAAGCCTCAGGAGAGGGAAAAAACTGGGTCGCCCCTGAGTGAAATGAACAGCTTGTAGATAAAGATGAAGGGCAGACGATACGTGGTAAAATTTGTCTCAACGCACGGGAAATGGATCGGATATGTGATCTACACGGTCCTTCTGACAACAGGGCTTCTCTATTACCGGTTCCCTTCAGAGACCATCAAGGCCTACCTGGTGTCCGAGGTTGCCGAGGCTAACCCTCCGATGGTCCTCTCCCTGAAAACCCTTCGGCCCTCTTTCCCCCCGGGGGTCGATTTTATCGAGGTAGGGCTCGCGCTCAGGGAAACGCCTCAGCAGGATTTGATGCGGGCCAGCCGCATTTCCATTATTCCGGCAGCGTGGTCTTTTCTATCCGGCGAACCTCGATACACCTTCGACGCCCATGCCTACGACGGCGACATAGAGGGCCATGTTCGATTCGAGCGATACGCGACAGATGCCCCCTTCACAACCTCCGTCAGACTCAACGGCATTCATATCGGTCATCACCCCTATCTTGCGTCCCTTCTGGGCCGGGAGGTCTCCGGTGTCCTGGGCGGTGCCATTCACTTTGCCGCACAGCAAAATAAATTCATCGAGGGCGTTGGCCAGGGAACGATCGTCATCTCCGATGGGGGCTTCAAGCTGTTGGAGCCCGTCCTGGGGCTTGGCTCCTTGACTTTCGAGCGGCTTTCCATGGAAATATCCTTGAGGGACCGAAAGTTATCTCTGAACCGGGTTCAACTCGATGGGAAGACATTTAAAGGTGAATTGTCCGGGCACGTCACCCTAAATGCCGACCTGTCCAGAAGCAGGCTTGACCTGAAGGGAACCATGGAACCTCTCGGCGGCATTCTTGGGAATTCAAAAGGAGATGCAGCCGCGCTGCGTATTTTGCGACAGGGGCTGACGAAACTAAAGCGATCCTTTGTCATTCAGGGGACGTTCAGAAAGCCGCAATTTAAGTTTCTATAAACTGATAGTAACTGGTTAGCCTTCTGACAGAACCGATGACAACAAACCTTCTAAACACGCCTAAAGCGTTACAACTGGTAACGGAATGTGCAAATTGAAGAATTCAGGGATTGAGGGGTTGAGGGTGTTTGGCGTTTTCGATGCGTATGGGCTTTGGTTATGAAGCAGAATCTGTATAATATCTTATTCAATCTGGTCGCTTTGTCAGCCCTCAGCACCATTGGCGTGGACATCTTTTACAGAACCCTCTCTTTGCAACTCGTCGATGTGCGGGCATCGCAGATAACAGAGGTGACCGTTCCGAAGAGGGTCGATCCGGAACAGCCTCAGGTGAAACACTTCGACGTGATTGTCGATCGTAACATATTCGGCGCGGCTGAGACCGCCGCGGCCGGCGTTGTGGAAACGCCCCAGATCCTGAAAGAAGATATCGAGGCCCTCGAACGGACCACCCTCAAGATCGTTCTGCTTGGGACGGTTACCGGCTCCGAGGAGAGAGCGCGTGCCGTGATTGAGGATTCCGGCAGGAAAGTCCAGGGGCTTTACCGAGTGGGAGATGCCGTCCACAATGCGGTGATTCAGAAAATTGTGCGCGGTAAGGTCGTCCTGCGTGTAGGGGAAAAGGATCAGGTCCTCTCGATGGACGCGCCGGAGGCAGACACCGGAGGGCATGCTTCGGTCCGGTCAAGTCAAAGTGGGGATACCGTGACGCTCGCCAAGTCGGACATCCATGAATCCCTCCAGAATATCAATCAGTTGTTGACGGAAGCACGTATTCGGCCCTACCTGAAGGACGGAAAACCGGACGGATTCATTCTCAGTTATATCAAGGCAGATTCGTTCTTTACCCAGTTAGGGCTTGAACGGGGAGACATTGTCAAGAGCATCAACGGCAAGCCGATCAATACGCCTGAGGATGCTTTCTCCTTTTACAAGGCCGTCGAATCGGGTGATCCCCTGTCCATGGAAATCCTTCGCGGGGGACAGCCCCGGACCATCAATTATCAGTTCAAATAGATGGATATTCCAGAAAACCCAACCGATGGAAAAATCGAAACCCGATTATCCTACACCTCTGAGATGGGCTGATAGATCTTTTAAGAAAAGGGTTGTGGGGTGATCTGAAACGGGTTCATTTGCCCACATAGGTCAGTGCCCTGGGGACATGGCGCAAGTGAATCTGACCGTGGCAGCGATCCGTAAAGGCGCCTGCTTCCCTGAGGGCGGCCACAATGGTATCCACCCGATCCTCCGGGACAATGAGGCTGCAATGCTCGCGCACCGGGCTGATTTCCCCCAGGGGTGAATCCGATGGATGGACATGCCTGAAGCTCTGAATGGTGCTCCCCCCTGCGCCGGCCGCCATGGCGGCCTTTACCAGGTCCGCCCCAGTCCCGCCGTCGCACAGAAGGTTGATCTCTATAAGCCCCAACAGAAATTTTTTCTGACTTCCGGCTTGCTTTTGCAGTCCCCTTTCTCGTCGCCGCCATTCGGCCCCTCCTTTGATGTGATCGATGGCCGCAACCACCTGTTCGATGCTGGCCACATGCTGCTGGCCTCCCCTGACGACCCTCATGTTGACCAGGGCCTTTTTCACAGGATAACTGTAAATGAAGCCTTTGCCCGGCTGTTCCAGGTCTCCGGCCTCGGCCATCATTGCCAAAATGCCATGGACCTCATCCACGGAAGTGAAGACATGGATGATTTCCTTTTCAGCCGGAATTGTGATGCGGAGAAGTCCCATTTTGTCGCGGACCCCTGTGCCAGTCCCAAAATTGATCGCAGGGACGCACGTTCCGGTATCCAGAGCGATCCTGGCTACAGACTCACCCCGGCCTCTCTGTACGATACAGCAAATTCCCTTCACTTCATAGGGATGCACAGGGATTGGGTTTGCATCAAAGGGCGTTACACTTCCTTGATTATAGAGGACACCCTTCGAAGGGATTTCGATCTCTTCGCTGATGACAGACCCCATTCCCGGAATGGCCAGATGCCCTTTCTCTACGACGAGGTTGAAGAGAGGATGGGCCATTTCCTCCCCCACCAGAAACACAACCTGGTCCAATGGGTCCAGCATTAGATCCCTTCCCGGCAGGAGCAACGAAATTCCCTTCTTGGCTTTGATCACAAGGGAACGGGCAGCAGCCACAAAGATGTCGTGGACCCCCACATCGCTCAAGGCATTCAGGACCTCTTTTGAAATGCTCCTGGGGAGAAATGCGGATATGCGGGATGCCTTTCTTGTCTCCATCATCTCTGACTTTCTCCAGTCGGTCCAACAGCCATGGATTCCTTCAACGCGGACTCTCTCTTTTTCGATGCATAAAGGCCAAAAATAAGGACGCTGAGTATGGGACAGACCGAGGCGGCGGCCAGTATCCCGAAACCCTCCACCACTCCCACCTGGGTGCTGATTCCGAGTCCCATGGCAAGGACAAGGGGAACGGTAATCGGCCCTGTCGTCACACCGGCGCTGTCCCAGCCAATGTTTACAAACTCCTCTGTGGACCAGTGGGTCAACAGGAGGAGCAAGAGATAGGGGGGGACCAACAGCCAGACAAGGGGGATATCCCAGATTACCTTGGCCACGCCCAGGCTGATCCCTGCCCCAACGCCAACCGCCACCGCCTGCATGAGAAGCGACTTCTTGAAGACCCCGGCTGTCAACGATTCCACGGTCAGGCCAAGGGCATTCAAGGCGGGTTCGGCAAGCGTGGCGCCATATCCCATGACAAAGGCAAAGAAAAGGACGAGGCCAATCCCTGTAAAGCCGCCGTGATAGCTGAACAGAGGACCTTTGTGCGGTATGTAATGATATCGTCCGGTCTCAGGATCATACCGTTTGGGGTCATAAGGCGTTTCAATGTAGTGGTCCCCCTTTTTGACGTAGAAGAAGGAATGTTTCTTGCCGTCGGAAGATATGGACGTCTGGACCATGGCCGGATCGAACTCGGGAATGGATTCCTGTTGTTCCGGGATTTGAATGGACTTGAAGGAAGAGGGGAGCTTGCTCCCGATTTGGGTACCCAGTCTGTTTAACCCCACCTCAATCCCTATGCCGAAGAGGCCGAGCCCTGCAATACAGAGAAAAAGGCCCAGAAAGATCTCATCAGGCTGGGGCATCTTTTCGCGAAGAATGAAAAAGAGGACGACAAAAAGAGGGATGGTCAAGAGCGCTATGGCCTTGATTGCGGCGATGGCATTGTTCACGAGGAGATGCCCAGTCTGAAATTCCTCAGCCGAGTTGCGACTTTTAAGGAGGAATGTTTCCAGGTTCTCATGATTCCCGAAAACGGAGAGTTGGTGCTTTACGGTCCCATGAAGGACCACCCACCGCTTCAATCCCTCTATATCGTCCCCAAAAATGGTCTTTCGTCGTGTCTCATCCTTCCAGACTTCTTCAACGTATCGAATCATCATATCGTAACTGCCATCAAAATAGGCAAGTTGTCCTTCGGGTCCGGCATGGATAACCACATACTGTACCGTGCGGTCTTTTCCTCCGAGGAGACGTTCAGCTACAGCCCTGTTTTCCGATTTGAAGAAATCAGCCTCAGACATGGGTTTGGGGGCCATTTCAAGGAGAAACATGCTCAAAATAAACACCGCAAGCACTGGAAGGAGGGATGCGAGGGTCACGACGCCAAAACCCGTTGCCCCCGATTCCGAGGATGCAAACATCCTGGAAACCCCGATCCCCAGGGCCAGCACCAGGGGCACGGTCACCGGGCCGGTCGTTACACCCCCGCAATCCCATGCCAGGCCCAAAATGTGCTTGAGATTCGAATCGCAGGATGCATAGACCGTGAAGGCGCATAGTCCGCCCACCAAGACATAAATGAAGGGTTTGAGGGAAAAGCTGTAGTAGAAACGGACCATACCCAGGGCCACGGCGACCCCCACGCCTGCGCCTACGGCATATACCAGATAAGGGGCGTACAGATTGAGCAGGAGAAACAGGAGGGGCGCCTCCCACGGCTTCACCGATTTCCCCGCTGTCTGGAGGACTTGAATAGATGGTTCGGCCAGGGTGGCCAGGAACCCCAGGACCAGGGCAAAGCCCAAGATCGTCACGAGACCTGACCGCTGAGGAAGTTTGACCCCCACAAGCTCTCCCAGGGGCATCAGCCCCAGCATGAGCCCTTCCATGAACAGGGTCAGCCCGATGACGACCAGGACAATGCCGCACGCAATGACAATCGCGCCTGAGATGGGTATCCCCAGTACCACCTTCTGAAAGAAGATCAGATACAAAATGATCAGCCAGATGGATCTCACCTGAGTCAGGACCCGGGATTTGATATAGGGAATGAGGAGGCCGAGGGCCTCTCGAATGCTCACATGAATTCTATCTGACTTGTTGGAAACCACGCCTTTCCTTTCTGTTAGGGGAAGCCCTGGACGCGCATTATCGTGTTGGCGCATGGAACGGCCGAATTGTGGAAATCTATACGGAAATCCTTGAGGGGTCAATAAAAAAGCGGCTGCGACGCATTACCCCAGAACTTATTTCCATCGGAGAACCAGGGACCTGTGAGCCCCTGCAAATTCCGTATTGACGCGCTGGGAGACAGGCTGTAGAATCTTCAGGCAATGGAAACTCAATGGTGGCAACCCCGCAGAGATGAATTGCTCGCCCTGGCCGGCCAGGCAACACCTCTCTATGTCTTCAATGAGGAGACATTGAACGATACCCTGTTTGATCTCTTATCGATGGAGGCCCTGGGTTGCCTCCTCTATCCGGTCCAAGCAAATCCCGATTCGAAGATGCTGAGAAAGGCATTCGAGCAGGGCGTAGGGTTTTGGTGCATCTCGTGCGACGAGATGGACGGGCTTTTGGAAAGGTTTCCCTACCTGGATCCCCAGCGAATCGTCTTTTCCCCGAAGGCTCCCAACGGCCAGGATTTTGAAAGGGCCTTCGATAAGGGCGCTTGTGCGGTGGTGAACGATCTGAATGTACTTACGGAGTGGCCGGATGTGTTTCGAGGGAGGAGGGTTTTTATACCGGGAGATTTGGGGAGCGATGAAGGAAGGCTTCGGTTGAAAGGAATCCCTGTGCAGGGTTTCTACGCGCTACTTAAAGGAGATTCCCCTTCTGCATGCAGCCCCGATGACACTGTGTCATTGCTGACTGAGGCGTTGAGACATTTCCCTGAAGGTAAAATCCTCATCCTCGGATGTGGCACGGAACAGGTGATGGATGACGGGCGTGATGGGATGGATATCCCGGCAATGGGCGAGTATCTGGAGGCCATCGGCCATGCCTTCCCCGCATTCAACTTGTGGCTGGAACTGCCGAATTGGATGCTCGCCCGCGCAGGCGTCCTGATGGTGCGGGTTTTGGAGGCCGGCGGCAAGGCGGGGAATCATTGCATCCGGGTCAATGCGGACATGGAGACCCTATCCGGCAATGGGAGGTCTGGCATCTCGCATGGAATCGTCAATCTGTCAAGGCCCGATAGTGAGAAAACCATTTCACCGACGTGTATCATCGGGGAGGACGGGGGACCGGAATTCCGAATGGATCTTTCAAAGGCCCCTGCGAGCATTGAAGAAGGCGACATCCTGGCCTTTACCAACATGGGTGCCCCCGGTGCGGAGAAATACTCGACAGGCAAGGGGTGGCATGCCGTGCCTCGGCACTATCTGAATGCTCGAAAAATGTGCCCGGTAAGGATTTAGAAAAATCAGGAGATGAGGGTTTGGCGATAACAGGGCGGCCCGGCTGCGAGACGGGGTCATGAAGGAAAGTAAATCCGGACCGGCTCGGGAAGGGCGGATTGCACTGGTCTCTGCGCCCTGGCCCCTGTTTGATCGGCCATCGATTCAGTTGGGGTCCCTCAAGGCCTTTGTCGAAAAGGGGCTTCCCGATATTCGCGTTCATACCCTCCATGCCTACCTCAAGATCGCCCAGGCCATCGGCTATCCGCTGTATCATGTCATATCTGAACGATCGTGGATTGCAGAGTGCCCCTACGCCGCCCTTCTCTACCCAGACCGCATGAAAACAGTCAGCCAATATTGGAACCGCAGGGGCCGCAGCCACCCCCGGCTGAAATCAACGGATTTTGTAGACCTTTGCGGCCGAATTCAGGCTGCTTCCCTTGCCATTGCAGACGCCGAACCGTGGGATAGCTCCCTTCTGGTCGGTTTCTCCATCTCGCTGGCCCAATTGACCAGCTCTCTCTATTTCATTCGTGAAATCAAGCGCCGCGCCCCTCGAGTGCCGATCGTGGCAGGCGGTTCTGCGTGTGCGGGCGCCCTGGGGGAAAGCCTCGTCAATGGCGTGCCGGAGATCGATTATGTGATTCGCGGAGAAGGGGAATTGCCGCTGCTTCAGTTGACCGAGTCCTTGCGAGCCTGTCCCGAGGCCGCGCAACCGCTGGACATTCCCGGTCTGATTCAGAAAGGAAGCGCCCCAGGCAGGGAGACCTGCCAGCAGGTCAGAGACCTGAATGAACTCCCGATTCCCGACTACTCGGATTATTTCCGTGAGATGACGTCCTCGGGGCCCCGGTATGCCTTTATGCCGAAACTTTCCATGGAGATGTCCCGGGGGTGCTGGTGGAACAAGGGAGGAACCGGGTGCGCCTTCTGCAATCTCAACCTTCAATGGCAAGGCTACCGGTCAAAAAGCCCCGACAGAACCGTCAGGGAAATAGAAGCCCTGGTCACGCGCCACCAGGTCCTTTCCGTATCTTTTATGGATAATCTCCTTCCCGCCAGTGGACTGGAAGCGTTTTTTCATGACATTCGAGGGCTGGGATTGGATCTTCGGCTGTTCTCCGAGATTCGTGCGAAGACGCCCCGGTCCGTTCTCGAGGCCATGGCGGCTGCCGGCATGCAGGAGGTCCAGGTGGGCATCGAGGCCTTGAGCAGTTGTCTCCTTAAACGGCTCAACAAGGGGACCACGGCAATGGATAATTTCGAGATCATGAAGCGCTGCGAGTCTCCTTATTTTCCGGACCTTACCGCAAATCTCATCCTCGGTTTCCCATCCAGTGATTCCCAGGACGTGGCAGAGACCTTAGAAAATCTGCCCTTTGCCTTTCCCTTCCGGCCGCTCAAGGGGGTGGACCTCTGGCTCGGATATGGGAGCGCCCTGTGGCGAGACCCTCAGCGATACGGGATTCGCCTCAGGGGAAACCACCCGGATTATGGGCATCTGTTTCCACGAGAAGCCCTTGCAAAACTTCGATTCATGATGCAGGGATATCAAGGGGGACTTCGACATCAACGCCGAATATGGGCCCCGGTGCGAAAAAAACTGGCGGAGTGGCATGACGTTTACAGCCGTATGCACGAGAAGCCCGGATTTGACCCGATTATTTCCTACAGGGACGGCGGGACATTCCTGATAATCCGCGAGCGCCGGCTGAATGACGAACCCATGACCCATCGCTTGAAGGGGACCTCCCGGTCCATTTATCTCTTCTGCGATACCCAGCGGTCCATGGGCGAAATCCTCTCGCGATTTCCGCAGGTAGGTGAAGACCGTATGACGTCATTTCTTCGAATGATGGTTGAAAAGCGCCTCATGTTCACCGAGGGAGAGCGATACCTTTCCCTGGCGGTTCCTCAAAACCCTTTACGAAGCATTCGAGCATAATAGGTCCCTGACGTATAGAGGGCCCCAGCCGGGTTGTGGCCGAGGACGCGGTCCTTTGCAACCAACACGGTGCAGAAGGCCTCGCTGTACTTTAAAAAAAGTGAGTCATGACCCACGCAGAGACCCACCAGGATATTGAAATCGGTCTTCTCTTTGTTGAGAATGGTCGCCTGGGTAATAGGGCTGCACATGGACTCAAATTCGCCGATCCGTATCTTTTCCGACTCTTTGATCCCGATGGTTTCCTTGGGTGTGGCGCCTGCCTTACAGACAACGGACACGACCTCAAACCCCTGGGCTTCCAGTATTCGTGTCAGGGCCTTTGCCTCGGGATGAAGGCCTGTGCAGAAGGCGATGCCCAACTTATGGTATCCCATTTTCTGAGCAAACTCACAGATCTCCTGGACCCGCGGCTTGACCGGATGGAGGACATAGGGCTTCGTATGCCGGTTGCTGTAGCACTCGGATTCCTGGATGGATGCCATTCTGGCGAATTCATGGATTCCAGACTTATCGTATTCCGTTACGGCGTCTTCGATAACCTCACGGTAGTTTATCGTGGGACATGAATCGGGTCCCTTTCCATCCTTCACCTGACAGATTCGGTCCTTGAGCGTACATTTGGCGCATTCCGGACTTCTTGCATCCTTCATGGCATCCCCTTTCTCAACTGTGTTTTCCCTGACCCTTTCCTTCGCCTTTCCCTTTTCCCTGGCCTTTCCCCTTTCCCTGTCCCTGTCCCTTACCCTTCCCTCGTGTGCCGAGCTTTTCCTTTTCCTCATCGGTAAGCGCCTCTTCGGCCGCATTTCTCGTCTCGAAAGGCCCTTTCAGTATGGCGGCACCCTCTTCTGGTTCGTGATCAGTGATGGCAACGATGCCGGACTCGCTTTCGGTCACGTAATATTCCGCACCCAGGGACTGAGCACTCCAGCCGAATAGCACCGCCGCAATGAACATTAAGGATATGTACTTGTGCATTATCCAACTACCCCCCTTCTCGCATATTCAGACGGATTTACATCCGTCCTGACAACTGGTCTTCTCCTGTTAGTATCAATAATCGACTTCCCCGGTCAAGGTTTTAAAACGATTCAACGGTTCAAAGGCTCAAGGGTTCATGGTGACCGCCAAAGACGTGGCCCTGAGTTTGAAGCGATGAATGGATGTTCACCGGCGCCTCGCCGATCTGATTCCACCCGGCCCAGCACTTCTCATTTTGGGAAAAGGGCCATGTGGGAGCGGCTTCCAAGCCACGAAAAGTCGTGGCAAGATGCCACTCACACAGGATGTTGACACCGGGTCTGCCTCATCATGAGAATTGCTGAGCCGGGCCATGGGCTGTTGAAATAACATGCACCTTGTGGTAAAAATAGACCATAAGATTTGCCGATTTCAACTTACAACATGTTGGCAGTGACAAGGCCCTAAGGGCCTATTGCGCCCAGCATTCAGTATCCTGTATCTCAAATCTACGATCCGGGATCACTTGAGGAAATTTTTATGAAAAAAGATACCGTGTGTCGCCTGTGTTCATCATGCTGTCCTGTCGAGGTTGTGGTGGAAGACAACAGGTTGATTGCCGCTGTGAGAAAATCTTCTTCTCCTTCAGGAGAACGCTCTTCCTGCCCAAAGCTCAGGGCTGCAGCCGATATTGTCTATTCCCCGGACCGGCTGAAGAAGCCGCTTGTGAGGGCAAAAAGGGACCAAAATGGTTTTAGCGAGGCCTCGTGGAATAACGCCCTGAATCTGGTTGCCGACCGCTTTCAGTATTTCAAGAAGGCCTATGGCGCTGAATCCGTGTGCTGGTTGCGTGGGATGGCTGCAGACTGGGGCGCGCCGTGGGATTATGTCAATCGACTCATGAACCTCTTCGGCTCGCCCAACACCATCGGGAACGGGTCTGTTTGCCATGTGGCGCGCGAAATGGCCCATGTGGTCACCTATGGCGCTATGACGGCTTCAGATCAGAAGCATTCGGAATGCATTATTGTTTGGGGTAAAAATGATCGGGACACCAACCCCGCAGCATTTGAGAGCATCCGCTATGCAAAGGACCGCGGCGCGACGCTTATTGTTGTAGATCCGATCCGTACCGAACTGGCTGACATGGCGGATATCTGGCTTCAGATACGGCCGGGCTGCGATGGCCTCCTGGCCATGTCCATGATTCATGAGATCGTGTCCAATGGGCTTTATGATCAGGACTTTGTCGAAAAATGGACAATTGGATTTGATTCCTTGAGAGAGGCAGCAAGCGCATATCCGGCTGAAAAAATCGCAGGGCGCATCTGGCTGGACCCGGATATGATCAAGACCGCTGCACGGCTATATGCAACGCGGGGGCCGGCCTCGATTATTGAGGGAAACGGCCTCGATATGCAGATTAATATTTTTGACAATACGCGTGCGGTATGCTTCCTGAGGGGACTGACCGGAAATCTGGACAGACCCGGGGGCGATCTGATTCCGCAGCCGATTCCGGTGAGAAATATTCAGATGAAGGATCGTCTGCCCGAAGATGTCAAACCGATCACCTGCGACTACCCCCTGTTCAACGAGTTCCACGAGACCTGGGGCCGGCATGTCCAGTCCTGCGTGATCGACGCCATCCTGGATGAAAAACCGTACCCCGTCAGGATGCTGGTGGTCCAGTCCGCCAATCCGGCGGTGACCATGACCGACTCCATCAGGGTAATGAAGGCACTTAAACGACTCGAATTCCTGGTGGTCATCGACCCCTTCATGACCCGCACGGCACAATTTGCCCATGTGGTCCTTCCCGCCACGAGTTGTTTCGAAAAGACCCAGTTGAACCGGGCCTTTCTGCGCAATAACCCGGTTGTCCTTCAGAACCAGGTGATCGACTGGCTTGAGGATAGCTGGCCCGACTGGAAAATTACCTTTGAACTGGCAAGGAGACTGGGACTTCAAGAAGAATTTCCCTGGCAGAGCGCAGAGGAGGCCATTGATTACCAGTTGGCGCCTGCGGGCATCACCGTCGCTATGCTGCGAAAAAACCCTGACGGGGTCCGTGTGGAGGACATCGCCCATGAAAAATACAAGAACAGGGGATTCAAAACGGCGTCAGGCAAGATGGAGTTTTTTTCAAAGACACTCGAAAAAAGCGGATATTCTCCTCTCCCCTCTTTTGAAGCTGATGCAGAGAATCAGATCAGCTTCTACGACCGGCGAGACGAATTTCCTGTGCTGGGCATCAGCGGCGCCCGCTCACGGTGTTTCACGCATTCTCAGTTCAAATTCGTCCCATCGCTTTTAAAGCACGAGAAGGAATGCGTCATCGATATCCATCCCGTGGATGCTCAAGAAAAGGGGGTTTCAGATGGAGACACGGTCAGAGTGGAGACACCCAGGGGGCACATCGTGATGAAGGCAAGGCTCTCCGATGTCGTTCGTCCGGGCGTCATTCGGATTGCCTGGGGCTGGGGCGAGTTCAGCCCTGACTACAATCTCAACAACCTGACCGATGACGACCGAAGAAGCGAGGTTACCGGAACCCCGTCCAATCGAAGTTTCATGTGCCGAATAACAAAGATGGCTTCCTGACAGGGGTAAAAAAAAGGCCGGTTTGCGGAAACCGGCCTCGTGAAATGAATTCATGATGGTAGGCACGAAGGGATTTGAACCCTTGACCCCTACCGTGTCAGGGTAGTGCTCTCCCCCTGAGCTACGTGCCTGTAATAAAAAATTTTTACCACTCAGGCGCTAAAATGTCAAGATGTATCTTCATGCCGCAATCCGAGTTGAATGCCCGCACGGTTTCTTCAAGACTCAGAGGAGATAAATTCATTTCTGTTTAAAATCCAGTTGGTTATAGACTTCCAGAGACCGCGGGGCGAGGGAAGGTTGAGGACCCCAGACTTCGGTGAAGCGTTGCCCTGTTTGAATTTGAAAAGGTTTGGGAGGGAGGGTATGATGCCAAACAGGCATGGCGAGGATCTGTCCGGCCATGGGATAAGGCGCTCATAACTGAAGGTGAGAACCACCAACCAGAGCAGAGATTAGCGAGGTATTTACCTTGGACGACGATGTAAGAAAGACAACCGGCTATCTCCAGGCCTATTACGAGTTCAGAGAATCGGTCGATTTTACACAGTGCGGATTCCTGCCGGACCTTGATAATCTCATCTGGTATCTCCTGATCGGTGTGCCGCCGGTCCCTGCAGACGGGGATGATTCAGAAGAGGGGAAGCTTGCGGCCCTGGACCAGAGACTGAATATCCTGAAGGCGGTATTCGTTGAGCTGAACCGGAACATGCCCAACCCCTTTCTGGATCAGGGCCTCGGCATCTATGACCAGGCAGGCAGGTCCGCTCGAAATATGATCAAAGAAAAGGGTTTGAAAGGTGCTATGGATTGATAAAGGGACCATCGCCATTGGCAGTTCCCGCCTGATTTGCCTTTCAGAATCCGAAACTATTTCGAATGCAACCGGCAGGGATGAGAATATTGTGAAAAATCCCTTTACAAAGCCGAATGTTAAAGATTAAATTCCGGTGACATTTAAGGTGTGTGAAAAAGGTCCGTTTTCATCGCTTCTATCAGAACAGTTACAAATTCCGTAAAAAAATTCAGGGGGCTTCATTTGGAAGTGAATGCGATAAAAAAAACTGATTCAAAGGCCGTGATGAAGAAAAAGAGCGCCTTTCGTGAATATGCGGAGGCAGCGGTCATTGCCATTATCCTCGCCCTTTTTATCCGCGCGTTTATTGTGCAGGCCTTCAAGATCCCCTCCGGCTCCATGGAACCGACCCTTCTGGTGGGGGATCATATCCTCGTCAACAAGTTTCTGTACGGCGTCAAGATCCCATTCATCAACAAGACCTTGATCCCGGTGAGTGAACCTGAGCATGATGATGTGATTGTCTTCATATATCCGGTGGACCGAAGCAAGGATTTTATCAAGCGGGTGATCGGCCTGCCCGGCGATGAAATCAGAATGGTCGACAACACCATCTATCTTAACGGCAAGCCTTACAAGGACGAACACGGGTTTTATTCGAATGAAGGGGGAGGTCCCTTAAGCAAGGGGGGCAAAAATCAGTTCGGACCTGTCACGGTGCCTAAGGACAGCCTCTTTGTGATGGGGGACAACCGCAATCACAGCTACGACAGCAGGTTCTGGGGATTTGTCCCCATGGAAGACGTCAAGGGAAAGGCCTTTATCATCTACTGGTCGTGGCCCAACTGGAAACGGTTTTTGCATATTATCGATTGAGGCGTTTGGCTCACGTCGTCAGGCGCAAAGGCCTCGCCGAGCGCCGAGGGACAGGGGGGCCGCTGGGGGCTCGATTGAGCTTATCACCTCATTGGCTTATTTTTTAGCAGACAATATGCCTGTTGTGCCTTTCGA
Organism: uncultured Desulfobacteraceae bacterium; assembly: GCA_964384085.1. Lineage (GTDB taxonomy): Bacteria > Desulfobacterota > DSM-4660 > Desulfatiglandales > Desulfatiglandaceae > AUK324. The sequence goes on along the minus strand of CAYLJZ010000015.1, from coordinate 2,349 downwards.
ATGGTCAGCATGAGTCCCTCATTGAGACCCATTCTGTCCAGATCATCGAGTGGAACCCTCAGCGCCTCACTGACATCCGAGGCGGGGGTCGGCCGACCCTGGGTGATCCACCCCCAGTAATCCACCACCACATAGTGGTACTGGACCCGGCCTTCAGGGTCATGAAAAATTTTATCAAAGACACCCACCAGACCCCCGATTTCCATGGCAATGGACAGTTCTTCCCGCAGTTCCCTCGCCAGTGCCTCCAGATGGTCCTCTCCCAATTCCACCAGTCCCCCGGGGAGGCTCCACAGCCCCCTGGAGGGCTCCTGATTCCGTCTGGCCAACCACACGGATGTCTCATCAAAGATCACCGCCGCCACCCCGACCAGCGGATGTTCGGGGTATTCTCTTTTTATTTCAAGCCGTTTCATTTGACACAACTCCCTTTTCGCCCTATACTTCGGCAGTTTTACGAACGATAAATACGCCCCATGCACACCAAAATGCGTTCTGATTTCCATGGATAAATAATGACATTCGAGAAACGTCAACAGTTAGACCGTATCTTCAATCCCCGTGGGTTTGCCCTGTTCGGGGGGATCGGCTCACCGGGTTCATTCGGACAGTTCATCTTATTGAGTCACATCAAGTATGGTTACCCGGGACGCCTTTACCCGATCTCGCCGAAAGGCGGAGAGGTTGCGGGGTTAAAGGTCTACAAGCGATTAAGCGACGTGGAAGGCCCGGTCGATTTGGCATCCATCTCGGTTCCCGCCACGGCCGTGCCCGGGGTCTTGCGGGACTGCCTGACTCAAGGGGTGGCGGGCGCACAGATTCACTCCTCCGGCTTTGGCGAGACAGGGAGGGTGGAGGATGCCGCGCTCGAGGCTGAAGTCGTCGGGATCGCTGCGCAGGGTATTCGAGTGATCGGCCCCAACTGCTTCGGCATTCATGCCCCGCGGGGTGGGTTGACCCTCCTCCCCGGCTTTGATTTTAGCCGCGAACCAGGGCCGATTGCAATGATTTCCCAGAGCGGCGGGGTGGCCACGGACCTGGGCCATGAGGCGCCTTCCCTGGGACTCGGGTTGAGCAAGGTCATCTCCTTTGGAAACGGGTGCGATCTGGATGGAGCCACCCTTCTCGAATATCTGGCAGAGGATTCGGATACCTTTTATATCGCTGCCTATATCGAAGGCGTGCGTGATGGACGACAATTTCTACAGGTTCTTCGACGGACCACACGGAGGAAACCCGTGATTGTCTGGAAGGCAGGGCTGACGCCCCTTGGAAGGCGGGCAGCACGGAGCCACACCGGTTCCATGGCCGGGGGGGCCGAAACCTGGGACGGAGTCCTGAGACAGGCCGGCGCAGCGCCTGTTCAGGGGCTTGATGAGATACTGGATGCCCTCGTAGCCCTCAACTACCTGAAGAACATCGGGCCGCGCATTGCCTTCATGGGCGGCGGGGGGGCCATCGGTGTATTCAGTTCGGATATGGCCAGTCGGTGGGGTCTGGAGGTGCCTGTCTTCAGCCCTGAGACCCGTAAGCGGCTCAGGCGCTTTTTCCCCACTCCCGGGAACAGCATGATGAACCCTCTCGATACCGGATCACCGGCCCTGCCGGTAGACACCATCACAGCCCTCTGTAAAGAGATCCTGCTGAGAGAGCCGATAGATGTACTCATCGTGGTCGTACTCTTGAGGACCCTTGAGGTGGAAATGCCTTTTTATAGGATGAGCAGCCCGGAACCCCCGGTCGGTGGGGGTTACCTGCGAGCCCTCATCGAACCATTGGCCCATTTGAAAAAGGAGACGGGAAAGGAAGTGGTCATGGTGTTTGACAACAGGGCTCACCTCGCGTCTGAGGCCGGGGTCGAGGCCGCATCGCGGGAGGTGAGAGACCGCTACCAGCTTGCGGGAATCCCGGTTTATCCCAGTACCGAACGGGCCCTTCGCGGCATACACCATGCCCTTGTCAGCCGCATTCCCCAATCACGACCATCGCAGGGTGTTTCCCGAGGGTTGTGAGATCGAATAAATTTCTAATGGCGGGCCTTTCGATAATGGCAGGGACTTTTTTGTTTTGAGAGGTAACGATGAAGGACTTTATGGAGCCTGAAAGTGTGGCCCTGATCGGGATCAGTCGCAAGACCGGGCCGGGGAGCTTCAATATCATGGAGAATATGATCGGGTTTGGGTTTCGAGGGAGGATCTACCCGGTCAATCCCAACATGAGCGAGATACTCGGGCGAAAGGCGTACCCCAATATCCGGGAGGTAAAGGAACCGGTCGATCTGGCGGTCATCAGCCCCCTACTGCCACCATCAAACGGAAGCCCACGTCTTTCGCGAAGCTTGCCCGGTCC
>CAYLJZ010000014.1:0-49826 GCA_964384085.1 uncultured Desulfobacteraceae bacterium | reverse complement strand
ATGGAGACGGTGGCGCTCCTGATGGAGAGCTTCCCCCGGTGGGCCGAGGAGATTCGAAGAGGCCGGTGCGGCTCACAACCCATCTCCGAAGAACCGGGTTCCTGTGGAGATATCGAATTTTACCTCGTTCAAGTGAAGTTCGACGCCCTGGACGACGAAACCGAACGCAGCGTCTTGAAACGGCTTCCCACGTCATTCGTACTCAAGCCCGAGGAAGTGGACCATCTCCGGGAGGCCGCCCGACGCATCCTCGCAAACTCCAAAGAATTTAAACGGTTGATCCATGACCTCCGTTAGGAATGGCCCAAATATTCTCCGGCGCCTTCTCAGCAACTCAAAATAGTTTCCATGTTCGCCCGCCATCGGGACGGTCTTTCATGGTCTGTCCCCCCTATTGGACCAAGGTCCAATATCTTTTCTATTGTCATTTCCGTAGAATCATCAAAATCAGTGAACGTAACAACAAAGGGAGGCAAAGGGATGAAAGTCATTATCGTTGGCGGAGTGGCGGGAGGCGCATCGTGTGCGGCGCGTCTGCGCAGATTGGATGAAAAGGCGGAGATCCTCATGGTCGAGCGCGGCCCCTATGTCTCGTATGCGAACTGCGGGTTACCGTACCATGTCGGAGGCGTCATCGAGAGAGAATCGAGCCTGTTGGTGGCTAACGAACAGTTGTTCCGCGAGCAGTTTGCAATCGATGTGCGGACCCGCTGTGAGGCGATCCGTATTTCGCCGAAAGAGAAGACCGTGGACCTGCGTAATGTCGCGACCGGTGAGGTGAGCACTGAGACTTACGACAAGCTCGTACTGTCGCCCGGGGCGGCTTCAGTCCACCCACCGTTGCCGGGAATCGACCTTCCGGGCATTTTTCACGTGAGGACGGTTCCGGATGCCAGGGCGATCCGTGAGTGGGTTGAACGGGGGAACCCGTTTCTTGCGGGCATGTACCGCTATTCCGGATTCCAGGTTGTAAAACCCAAGACCCGGGCCGTTGTGGTGGGTGGCGGGTTTATCGGTCTGGAAACGGCAGAAAATCTTCTCCACCGCGGCTTTGAAGTTACGCTGTTGCAGAAGCCCCCTCAGGTCCTGAGCCCGCTTGATCCGGAAAATGCCCGCATCGTGGAGGCCTATTTGAAAAGGCATGGGGTCCGCTTGGCCCATGGAGACCAAGTGATCGGATTCAAACAAGGTGCAAAGGGCGGCGTTGATGTGGAAACCCAATCTGGAAAGATATACCCGGCTGACGTCGTGATCCTCGCCATCGGCGTGCGCCCGGACACCGCCCTGGCGAAGCAGGCCGGACTGGAGATCGGAGAACGCGGGGGCATTCGGGTAGACGAACAGATGCGCACGAGCGATCCGGATATTTTTGCGGTCGGCGATGCGGTCGAGGTCAAGGACGTGGTCACCGGAGAATGGTGCCTGCTTGCGCTGGCAGGGCCTGCCAACCGGCAAGGACGCATCGCAGCCGATGTCATCGCAGGCCGCAATGCGCGGTTCCGGGGTGTGCAGGGCACCTCTATTCTCGGACTCTTCGGCGCCACTGTCGCCTGGACAGGGGCCAATGAGAAAACGCTGAAACGTATGGGTGATGCCGACTACGAAAAGATCTACCTCTACCCCAATTCACACGCAGGGTATTACCCCGGGGCCAAACCCATCGCGATGAAGGTCATCTTCCGGAAATCCGACGGTCGACTCCTTGGGGCGCAGGCCCTGGGCCTCGATGGGGTAGATAAGCGGATCAGCGCTGTGGCGGCCCTGCTCCAAATGGGCGCCACCATATACGATCTCGAGGAAGCGGAACTTTGCTACGCCCCCCAGTTCGGAAGCGCGAAGGATCCGGTGAACTTTGCCGGGATGATTGCCGCCGATGTGCTTAGGGGGGATATGCCGATCAGTCATTGGGACTCCGCCAAGACCGGATTTCTCCTGGACGTACGGGAGCCGATGGAACTCGCCGTGGAGAATGTGCCAGGGGCGCTCAATATTCCGATGGGACAGCTTCGCGCTCGGTTCGGCGAACTCCCACGCGACCGCGAGATCCATGTCGTTTGCCGTTCGGGGCAGCGCGCTTACTATGCGACGCGGGTCCTTTTGCAGAATGGATTCAAAGTTAAGAACATATCAGGGGGGATGCTTTCGCTCGCGCAAAATTATTTGTTCGATTCCAACTACGAAGGCGAATAATGAATGGGGTTGTGGCATTAAAGTGGAGGGATTATGAAAGCACTTGCGGTATTTCCATCAAGTGGTGAGGTCCGGCTCATCGACCAACCGGAGCCTATAATTACAGGCCCAACCGACGTGAAGCTGCGTGTCCTCGAGGCCGGGATCTGCGGGACCGACCGGGAGATCGCCTCGGGTCACTATGGCACGCCGCCGGCTGACTCTCCTTACCTGATCATAGGGCATGAAGCGCTGGGTGAAGTCCTTGAGGTCGGGAGTGGCGTCACCGGCCTGGCGCCAGGCGACCTGGCCGTGTTGACGGTGCGCCGCCCCTGCTCTCACGACCACTGCGGTCCGTGCCGGAAAGGCCGCCAGGACTTCTGCATTACCGGCGATTTTACCGAGCGGGGCATCAAGGGAGTGCACGGATACATGACCGAGTTCGTCGTCGATGAAGAGCGGTACATGGTCAAGGTACCGAAGGCGTTGCGCGAGGTGGGCGTTCTGTTGGAACCGCTCACAGTGGCCGAGAAGGCGGCGGAGCAAGTGCGCGTCTTGACGCAACGACTGCCGGGCGACCTCAAGAATGATCCGAGTCAGCTCAACGCACTGGTTCTCGGAGCAGGCCCCATCGGACTGTTGGGTGCGATGAAATTGGTGAATGCGGGATTTCTTACCTGGGTATATTCCCGGGGCAAAGCCGACAGCCCGAATGTGAAGATCGTGTCCGCCATCGGCGCCCGGTTCATTTCCTCGGGGGAGCACCCGCCCGCAAACCTGGCCAAGATCATCGGAAACATCACCCTGGTGTATGAGGCCACCGGCGTCGCCAAGATCTCCTTTGACGTGCTGAATGTGCTCGGGGTGAACGGAATCTTTATTTTCACCGGTGTCCCTGGGATCAGGGCGCCTATCGAGATCGATGCGGAAGGGATCATGCGGAACCTCGTGCTCAACAACCAAGTCCTCTGCGGCACGGTGAATGCCGGCCGCGCCTCTTTTGAGGAAGGGGTGAAGGATCTGGAGGCGTTTATGAACCAATTCCCTGCATCCGTTCACGCCCTTATTACGGCCCGCACGTCTCTCGATGACGCCCGGGACGCCGTTCTCTCGAAGGGTGGAATCAAGAGCATCATCACCGTTGGCTGAGGCATTGGGAAGGGGCGTAGGATGGCTTCATCCTGGAACATAGCCATCACCCGTGGTCCGGTGATGCATAATAAAGCCAAGAGGTTTGGCTTCAAACAATTCTGCAAGAGGAGAAAATAAATGGAAAAGAAAAAAGATGCAAAGAAGAGTTCCACAGGTCGTGTCAAGGCGGATAAGGCACGGATCGACCGGTTGAAAGAACAGCTCAGGAGCACACCTGCTGAGGTTGATTTTGAGCGGATCCGGATCATGGAGGAGGTTTACGCCAACACCCAGGGAGACCAGAACATCATGCGTCGCGCCAAGTTCATGGCCACCCTGCTGGAGCGGAAGAAGCTCTACATCGACCACAACCTCTTCGTCGGCAGCATGGCCGGCACCGTCAACGGCATCTACACCTATCCGGAGTGGAACATCGACTGGATGAAGGACGACAACACCGTCGAAAAGTGCACGGACCCGGAGGACAAGCGGGTCAACCAATGGGCGCTCGATTACTGGGAGAAGCGCGCCCTCAAGCCCCGCACGCTCGAGATCTTCGAGAAGAAGTATGGGTTCGATCCGAAACCTTGTTATGATTCCGGCTTTGTCATCAGTTTCTTCGACTGGCCGGGTGGTGGAGGCAACCTGAACTACCCCAGGATATACAACCATGGGCTGGCAGCCATGATCAAGGAGGTCGAGGAGCGTCAAGCGGCCCTCGACATGCGTCTGCCCAATGCCAGTAAGCTCTACTTCTATGAAGCCAGCCTCATCCTGATGAAGTCCATTATTCGCCTGGCTCATCGCTATGCCGAGCTGGCCCGCGAAATGGCGAAAAAGGAAAAGGACGCGATCCGCAAGGCGGAGTTGATCGCGATTGCCGAAACCTGCGAATGGGTCCCCGAGCATCCAGCCCGCAACCTGAGAGAGGCTATTCAAGTTCACTTCTTCTGCCACCTCTGCGCGGAACTGGAACAGGTCGGCTGTGGGTACTCCGAGGCTTATCTGGGCCAGAACCTCGAGCCCTATTATCAGGCGGACAAGGCGGCCGGGCTGATCGGTCCGGAGGACGCGACCTTCATGCTGCAAAACCTCTTCATCAAGCTGAACGAAATCGGCTACTACTTCGGCGAGAAGGTCGCCTTGCAGAACTCGGCCGACCTGGGCCAGAGCATCACGCTCGGCGGCTACACCGTGGATGGGGAGGATGCCACCGCAGAAATGGACTACCTGATCCTCGATGCCTCCGGCTATCTTGGCCTGCCGCAGCCTCCGCTGAGCTGCTGCTGGACGGAGCGGATGAGCGGCAAATTCCTCGAGAAGGTCCTGGATGTCATCGGCACCGGTGTGGGAATGCCCCAGTTCGTGAATGCCGACGTAATGATGACACGCGCCCTCAATCTGTTCGGCGACTCCAAGAAGGGCATCACTATGGAGCAAGCCAGACGCACCTGCATCGGCGCCTGTGTGGGCTCCTACATTCCCTACGAAACCGGTCACCCGGTGGAAGGCCAGCCGAACCTTGGCAAGATCGTCGAATTCACGATGAACAATGGCTTCGATCCGCGACTCAAGCAGCAGATCGGACCCAAGACCGGCGATCCCGAGACCTTCAAGACCTTCGAGGAGTTGTATGCAGCCTTCGAGCAGCAACTCCAATTCAATGAGGATGTCCTCCGCCGGGGTGCCTGGATCGCCAGCATGTTGTGCGCGGATTTCCTCCCGGTTCCCTGGCGCTCGCTTCTGACCGGCGGTTGCATCGAGACCGGCACCGAGGTGTGGAACGGCGGAGCCAACTACTACACCGTTGCCCAGATTGTGGTCGGTGGCGTCGATGCGGCCAACTCGCTGATGGCGGTGAAACACTTGGTCTTCGACGAGAAAAAACTGACGATGGCCGAACTCAAGAAGGCCCTGGCGGCCAACTTCGAGGGCGAATATGAGCGGGTCCGGAAGATGTGCTATGAGGATGCGCCCAAGCACGGCAACGACATCCCTGAAATGAACCGGATGACGCACCGGGTGTATGAAAGCATTTTGAAGGCTTTCAACAATGTCGACGGCGGCGGTAACTACCTCAGCAAAGAGATCAAATCAACGCCGGATGCCTATACCAAGAGCATCCACAACCTGATGGGGATGGTGACCGGGGCGCTGCCGAACGGCAAGCGGGCCGGCGTGGCGCTCACCGACGGCAGCCTGTCGGCCATGCCGGGCACCGATGTCAACGGCCCCACCGCCCTGGTGATGTCCGCGGCGAAGGCCCAGGATGCCATCAAGTACACCGCGACCCACATGAACATGAAACTCCCGCCCGATCAGCTCAAGACACGCAAGGGCCGGGACAACGTGCTGCGGCTGGTGAAGACCCTGTTTGACAACGGCGGCTATCACATCCAGTTCAATGTGCTCGACACCAACATCCTCCGGGACGCGCAGAAGCACCCGGAAAACTACCGCGACCTGGTGGTCCGGGTGGCCGGGTTCAGCGCCTTCTTCACCAAACTGGCTAAGGGCGTGCAGGACGAGGTCATTGAGCGGACCTTGCAGAGTTTCAAATAGTGCTGAGATTCAATGGACCTGGTACGGCGTGGCGCTCCGTCATGCCGTACCGTAAATTCATTGATAAGCAGCATAACCGGGAAGGATGGAAGGATATGCATACGAAAAGACGCATTAGTAAGGGAGGTTCATTATGAATATAGACAGAAAACGCATCGCCATTAATGTGGGGGCCTGGCATGTTCCAGGACTGAATGCCGTGGTCATGGGTGCGGCCCTGGCAGCCGGCAAGTTGGGATGGGAAGTAGTCGGCATCCGGGATGGGTTTAGAGGATTGCTGCAGCGCGATCACTCCCCCGACGGCGGGCTGATTGACCTCAGCCCCCAACTGATTGAGAACCTTGATCCGGCAGGCGGGGGCCTCCTGGGGCAGGCGGCCCAGGTCGATCCGTTTCATGTCCGGAAGGTAAACGCCGATGACATGGTGGAGGAAGTGGACCTCTCCGATGAGCTGTTGCAAACACTGCAGGACGAGATGATTGACGGTTTGATTTCAGTCGTTGGCGGCAGGGGGCTGAGCATTCTCTACAAGCTCCATCGAAAAGGGCTCAATACCGTGTGCATCCCCCGCTCCATCGAGAACGACATTGCATCAACGTCAGTCTCGTTTGGGTTCAACACCGCGCTCAGCTTCACCATCGAAATGCTGGCAAAGGCCCGCCAGGGCGCCCAGTCCGCCCGCAAGATCGCCGTGGTGGAGGTCCTGGGTCAGCAGGCCGGGTGGCTGGCCCTGCAGGCCGGCATTGCCGTGTGTGCCGATGCCGTCCTGATCCCCGAGATTCCCTGCGACCTCGACGGGGTGGCTGCAAAGTTGAGGAAAAAGATGTCGCCAAGAAGACCTTACGGGTTGGTGGTGGTGGCTGAAGGGGCAAAATTAATCGACAAAGAACAGGATCAGGCAAAACCATCCTCGCTCAAAGCATCCCTATCGCCTCTCGCAACAGGTGAGACCAGTGAGCACGTTATTCGGCGATCGGGTCTGGCAGCAGAGACCGTAGCGACCAGGCTTCAGCTTCTCATTGCCGAGGAAACCTATCCGCTTGTCCTGGGCCCCTGGACCAGGGGCGGTTCCCCGACCGCTGTTGACCGCCAACTGGGACTGGCTTATGGCGCGGGAGCGGTGCAGGCAATACAGGCCGGTAAAAATGGAGTGATGGTTTCCTTTATGCCGCCGGATATCAAGTTTGTGCCGCTGGCGGAAGCGATCAACAAAGTCAGAACCGTGCCCGCGGACAGCCTGTTCGTGAAGATCGCCCAATCGCTTGGCATCTTTTTAGGGAGGGAACTATGAAAAAACAAAACATCAATCCATCCGATATCACCGGCACGGTGCTGAATATTCAGCGATATTGCAGCCATGACGGCCCGGGCATCCGCACAAATGTTTTCCTCAAGGGATGCTCGCTTCGGTGCAAATGGTGCAGCAATCCCGAAAGCATCAGGCTAAAGCCTGAAATAGCGTACGATCCCAAAAAGTGTACCGGTAGAAAATGCGGCATCTGCCTGAAGCCGCCCTTCCCGGAAGGGGCCTTTTATTTTGTGGAGGGCGACGATGAACATGTAAAAGTCAACTGGGACCTGGCCATGGACTGCGACGAGTCACACGCTTCGCTGTGCCCGACTGGAGCGCTCGAAATGTTCGGCAAAACAATGACCGTAAACGAGGTGCTGGACGAGGTAGAGAAGGACGCCTCCTTCTATCGCAATACAGGTGGTGGTATGACGATTAGTGGCGGTGAGCTTATGCTGCAACCCGACTTTGCAGCCGCTTTACTGAAGGAAGCGCATGCTCGTGGATTCAATACGGCCATCGAAACGGCCTGCAATGTCCCATGGGCAAATATAGAAAAGGTGCTGCCCCACGTCGATACGATGCTGCACGATCACAAGTTGACGATCCCGGAGCGGCATAAAAAGTGGACCGGTGTGGAAAACAAGCGGATCAAGGAGAACTTCAAGCGCGCTTATGAGACTTTTCCCAATACGGAATTCATTGCCCGCACGCCGCTTATTCCCGGTGTGAATGCCGATGAAGAGCACATTCGCGCGGTACTGGCCTTCATTCGCCCGCACAAGAACGTGATCGACTATGAGCTGTTGCCGTATCACCGCTTCGGCCTGGGCAAGTATCAGCTTTTGGGCGTGGTGTATGAACTATCCGATTTTAAATCGCCATCTGATGAATTGGTCCAGCGACTCCAGGCCATCATCGACGAAGCTTTTGGCCGCAGCGGCCAGATAACCGCAGGCGAGAAATGATCTCGCTTCGAGGGCATGACAGCAAAACGCCGGACATGATTAAGAGATGCATTGACATGGAAGGAGGCGGATTATGATTAGACTGATGGGTATGGTTGGTGTGCACAGGCGCGTTGCCATCAATGTGGGGGCGGGCTTTATCCCGGGAACGAATGCCGTGGTTCTGGGTGCGGCCCTGGCAGGAGGTAAGATGGGATGGGATATGGTCGGCATCCGGGATGGGTTTGAAGGGCTGCTGCACCCGGACCGCTATCCCGATGGAGGGTTGGTTGCCCTCAGCCCCGAGCTGGTTGAGAACCTGGATCCGGCCACCGGAGGCATCCTCGGCCAGGCGCCCGCGGTGGATCCGTTTCATGTCCGCACAAAAAATGAAAAAGAAGTGGACCTTTCCGATGAGCTGTTGAAAAGGCTTAAGGCGGAAAATATTGACGCCCTGATTTCAGCCGTCGGTGGCCAAGGGCTGGGTATCCTCTACAAGCTGCATCGCAAAGGGCTCCATACGGTGTGCATTCCCCGATCAATCGAGAACGACATTGCCGCTACCGCGGTATCCTTCGGGTTCAATAGCGCGCTGAGCATCACCATCGAAATGCTGAACAAGGCCTTTCAGGCGGCCCGATCGGCCCGGAAGATCGCCGTGGTGGAGGTCCTGGGGGCGCGGGCCGGATGGATCGCTCTGCAGGCGGGCATCGCCGCGCGCGCCGATGCGGTGCTGATGCCGGAGATTCCCTGCAATCTGAAGCTGGTTGCCGCAAGGCTGAAGGATAAGCTATCACCCCGGCGGCCTTATGGACTGGTGGTGGCAGCCGAAGGGGCGAAGTTCGTTGATAACCCTAACGAGCCTCTGCGATCGGGTCAAGCTGCCGAGGCGGTGGCCAAGGGGCTGCAACCGCTGATCGCCGGGGAAATCTATCCGCTTGTCATTGGTCCCTGGGCCAGGGGTGGAAAGCCCACCGCACTAGACCAGCAATTGGGTATGGCCTACGGGGCCGGAGCTATACAGGAGCTGAATGCTGGCCGAAACGGGGTGATGGTGGCCTTTGTGCCGCCCGACATCAAGTTCGTTCCGCTGACGGAAGCGATCGGTAAAGTCAGAACCGTGCCCGCGGACAGCGAATTCATGAGGATTGCCCAGTCGCTCGGCATCTACCTCGGAACGCCTTTATGAAAGGAGGTTTGCCCATGAAAAATACCGACAAATCAGTGGACGTATACGAGCGACTGGCGGATGCACTGGATGCACTTCCTTCGGGATTTACCAGGACACCCTCCCGGCTGGAGATCAAACTTATAAAATTAGTATTTACACCCGAAGAGGCTGCGGTTGCCTGCCAGTTGAGCCGGAAACTCGAGACCGCTGCCGAGATCGCGGAGCGGGTCGGCATGCCTGAGGATAAAGTAACCGCATTACTTGAGGGTATGATACCCCGGCGCATGGTTCGTGCCGACACGCTGGCCCTTGAAACCGGCGTGCCGAAACTGGGGAAAGTCGAAGCAAAGCCAGGCAAAGGTCCTAAATCCGAGAGCGTCAAGAAATACCGGCTGTCCCCTTTCCTGGTAGGCTGGTACGAATCTTTTCTGCAGGAAACCAGGCCTACCACCAAGGAATTCGCCGAAATATACGAGCAGTATGTGATCGAGGGCGGGGGTGAAAAGATCTTTGCTCCCCGGCCCGGTCCCCAAGGTGTAATCCCTATGCGCGGTTCGCTTAAACCTGAGTGGCTCAAACAGGAACCCCACAACGATATAGATGCTCATTTCCAAAGGCATGAGCAGTTTCTTGTGATTGATTGCGTATGTAAAAAGGAGAAAGCAGCACTTCATGGCAATAGTTGCGAGATGCCCATCAAACGTTGCGGCTTTGTCGGTTTGCCGCCTGGCGCCCCGCTGTCGGAAAATGTACTTACCCGTGAGGAGGCCATGAAGCTCTGGGATGAACTCGATGCCATGGGGACTATGATTGTCCAGGCGTTCTATGGATTCACCATGGCAGCGGAGGCTCCCCAGTTCGTCGGCGGCTGCCACTGCTGCGGTTGCTGCTGCTGGATGCAAGCCGCGCGTCTGGACCCCAATCTGAAGGAAACCGTCCAGCGCTCTAACTACCGCGCGGTCAAGGATAACGAGAAATGTACCAACTGCGGGGAATGCGTCCGGCGTTGCCAGGTCTTTGCCCATACCTTTGACAAGGCCACGGATGACACGCCGGTATATCACCGGGACAAGTGCGTTGGATGTGGCGCCTGCGTCGTGGGATGCAAGTATGATGCGCTGCATCTGGAGCCGGTATCGGAAGAGGAATGGTTCCACGTTCCTTCCAGTTTCATTGAGTGGGAAGAGCGGCGTCTGGAGTACCTGGCTGCGCAGAAGTGAGGCGTGGGCGAACAGCCCCGATTGAAAAAGGGGGTTAAACATCGTTGAATTACAGGCAGCGCCCCGGAAATCAAGTTGATCTATGCGGCCGGGCCTGGCTTTAAAGAAACCGCCATCACCGCCGGTCCGGTGATGCGCAACATAAGGAAAGGAAAAACACAATCATGCCTAAGAAATCAAGCAAAAGTGGTGATGCGACAGCTTGCTCACCGGGGGATCTCTCCAAAGCGATCAAGAGTACAACTTTTAAAAATACAAAATTAAGCACGGTAAAATTGAACTGGAAAGAGGTGTACTACACCAATTGCCCGCTTGTCTCTGCCAGCAATGTTGATCAGGAGCTGGGCTGGACCCGGGGGGAGTACAAAAAGATTGGCGTGAAATACAGTTTCTTACGCTCCACCCGCGAGAACGACTGGTATCCACACTACATCCACAATCTGGACAACCTCATACGCTTCGGCGGTCTGTTCCCGCCTGTACAGGTTCACGCGGATATCCGCCGGACCCGACTCCTGGGAGTGACACACGTTCCTCGCGAGGGTGGCGTAATGATGGTGCGCGCCAAGGACGACATCTACCGGATGGCTGATCTGAAAGGCAAGAAGATCGGCCTTTCGAAGAGCATGAACCGGGTCAAGAACGACTGGTGGCGCATCCAGGAGCACCAGGGCATCGAACTGATGCTCCGGATGAACGGCATGACCATGGATGATGTCCAGATTGTGGAATTTCCCTATGCGGATGACTGGTACAATGATCCGAAGATGCTGGATCCGATGGAGAATCCGTCTGAATTGTGGCTCAGGCGCGACCATAAGCGCGACCTGGCCTTCCGTCCGCTGGAAACGGCCTTGGGCGCGGGCGTCATCGATGCGCTGTATTGTCAAAGCAAAGTGTTGAGTTGTCTTGCCGAGGCAACCGGCAACTTCGTGTCGATCGAGGATTTGTCCAAGTATCCGGACTGGCGCCTGCAGGTGGCCAACATCCCCGCTGCCATCACCTGCACGGATGTCATGGCCGAGAAGCACCCCGAACTCGCAGTCACCTTTATGAAAGGCATGATCAAGGTGGGGCGCTGGTCCAACGAGCACAAACACGCCGCGGCGGCAATCCTCGACAAGCAGACATTCTACCTGGACGTCGAGGATACGTACCGGGGCATTAAGGACGTCGATATGGTGCCGAACCTGTCGCCCCAGAACCTGGCCTCTGTTGAGATCGGCAAGAACTTTATGCTGAAGAATGGCTATATCAAGAACGACTTTGATGTGAACGAGTGGGCCGCGCCGGAATTCCTGGAACAGGCAGCCCGGCAACTGCTGGAAGAAGAATGGAAGAAAAGGACCACCTCAAAACTTCCCGAGACGGCAGCGACGCTTGCGTCTGGAAGTCGGCTCGGGTAGCCCGGGCGAGGCTTGGTAAATGACATGCGCCTGCGCTTCGGTGGGGACGTCTCAAGGGCCTCCAAGAGGCGCGGTCGATGGAAGGGTTTGGCGAGCGTCTCTGCAACAAAAAGAGGATGCATTCATGAGTACGTATCGTAAGGTTCACTGGCCCACGTTGTTTTCGGGTTTCAAAGGAAGCACCTGGGCAGATGTTCCCCGTGAGATCTCGGCCGGCATCACCCTGGCGGCGTTGATCATCCCCCTCAATATTGGGTATGCGCAGGTGGCCGGTTTACCGCCAGTGTTCGGCCTCTATGCGGGCATCATTCCATTGGCCGTATTTGCCGTCTTTACCAGCTCCCGGCATCTCGTGGGAAGTCCGGATGCCGCCACCGCCGCTATTCTGGGAGCGGCACTCATCGGTTTTGCTCCCATAGGGGACCCCCTCCGTGCTCAATTTGCTCTGGCTCTCGCTGTGATGTGCGGCCTGCTGTTTATTGTGTTCTGGTTTTTTCGACTGGCGTTTCTCGCAAATTTTCTGTCTCGAGCGGTTTTAACCGGCTTCATCACCGGGTTGGGGATCGAGGTGCTGACCAGCCAGGTTGGAAGGATCCTCGGGGCTTCTCACGGAAAAGGGCAGGGATTGGAGGCCATGGCCCGGCAACTCCATGATGCCATTGCCGTTTCTGTCGGCACCACGGGGTATTTTGTGGAACTTATAGCCCTGTTCGAGTCCATCCCTCATGCGAATCTTTACTCGGTCGCCATCGGTCTGGGCGCTTTTCTTATGGTGCGCTTCATGAAAGGATACGTACCCAAAGCGCCGGCGGCCTTGATCGCGCTGATCCTGATGACGGTTATCGTAGCCGTGTTCGACCTGGATAAAAAGGGTGTGGGTGTGCTGGGTACATTGCCGTCGGGACTACCCTCCCTGACGCTGCCCACCTTACCTTTGGCCGATTATTTTCGCCTGCTGCCCGGCGCCATGGCGGTGGTCGCCATCACCCTGTGCGAGGGCTTGCTGCTGGTCCGAAGTTACAGCAGCAAACACAACACCAAGGCGGACGGCAACCAGGTGTTGTTTGCCTATGGCATGGCCAGTGTGGCCAGCGGGTTGACCGGTTCGCTGGTCATGGGCAACAGCGCTTCGCGCACCGCGGCAATGGACAGCGCCGGGTCCCGCACCCAGCTCTCCAGCCTCGCGGCTGCAGCGACGGTCGCGCTGGTTATGGTTTTCTTTACAAAGGAGTTGGCCTACCTGCCATCGGCGTCCCTGGCTGCGGTTGTGGCCAACGCCGTGTTGAATCTGATCGAGGTCAAGGAGCTTCAAGAATTGTGGCAGATGCGCCGGTCTGAATTCTGGGTGGCTGCCGTCTGTCTGCTCAGCGTCCTGGTGTTCGGGCCTTTACAGGCGGTCATCATTGCTTTTCTGTTTGCCACGATCGATCTGCTCCGACGGGCCTCGAAACCTGATTCGTGGATCCTGAAGGAGGCGCCCGACGGCAGTCATTTCGTCCCCCAGGAAACAGGGCATGCCCCTGATCCTTCCGGGATCCTCATTTATCGCTTTGGCGCCCCGCTCTATTTCGCCAACGCCACTTCTTTTCAGGAAGAGGTGGAAAGACTGGTCACGCAAGCCGCTACACCCGTCAAATGGTTTGTGCTGGACGCGGAAGCGATGGTTGATATCGACATTACCGGTGAAGAAGCCCTGCATCAGGTTCTGACATGGTTGACAAACCGCGGCGTGACCGTTGCCCTGAGCCGCGCCAATCAGTCTACCGTTGCTCTGCTGGCGCGCTATCATCTCCTGGAACTGATCGGTAAAGACCACCTGTACCCGACCAACCGCCATGCAATCACGGCCTTTCGCCGGGAGACGGGGCAATGAAAGTGTCTTTCAGTCGTCACGTTTAAGGCGCTTCTGAACCCCTGAGTTGAAGAAACAATTGTTGAAGAAGGGTTATTGATTATGAGCAGCTCTGATAAGAAAAAAGGGAAATTGAAACAAAAAATATTCCACGAGATGGCCGAATACTGGATCAATGTCGTTTATCTCACGCTCGTGTTTGCCTCGTTTACGCAGTACCGAAGGCTGGTTCTGGCTGCCCATGATATTTTGTACACCAACTACTGGGTAGCCGTGATCGAGGCGTTGGTTCTTGCAAAAGTGGTCATGATCGGAGATGTGCTTCACCTCGGTCGCCGCCTTGAACAGAAACCCTTGATTTTTCCAACCCTATTGAAGACGGTCGTTTTCAGCGTTTTTGTAGGCATCTTCACTATCATCGAGCACATGATCAAAGGCCTTTGGAAGGGCATGGGACTTACAGGAGGTCTCACTGACTTCCTTGGCAAAGGGGAACATGAATTGTTGGCCGGGTGTCTAATCGTTTTCGTGGCGTTTATCCCTTTCTTCGCTTTCCGGGAACTGGGGCGGGCACTGGGTGAGGAAGGCAAAATATGGAGGCTCTTTTTCAGAAAAAGAGACATTGCATAAATGGAATGAGCGCAGGGGGCCGCGTTAAAGGGGGCATTCAACAGGCGTTTTCCAGCATTCAGTCAAGACACGCAAGAATAGAGAGGAGGCTTTCATGGGCAAAAAGCGGGAGGGAGTTCTTATGGCAAAAAGAATTGTGATCGCATTAACGCTTTGGCTGGGGCTGCTCGGCGCCGGCCAGGCGGTTGCGGGCGGCATCCTGCTGTACGAGGTGGGAACACCCGATGTGGGACTTGGTTCGGCCGGCTGGGGAGCGCGGGCCCAGGATGCCTCGGCCATACTTGCCAATCCGGCCGGGATGACACGCCTGGAGGGCTCGCAGGTCCTTGTGGGAGCGCAGGCGCTCTATGGCGACTATGGGTTTTCGATCGGGAAGGGGAGTTCACCAGGGCTCGGCGCCGGTGATGGGGGCAATCCCATTGGCTGGTTCCCTGGAGGGAGCGCGTTTTTCAGCTACAGCGCATCGCCGGACCTCAAGTTCGGATTCGGCATGGCCGGAAACTTCGGTCTATCAGTAAAATACGACGACAACTGGATCGGGCGCTACTACGTCCAGGAGACCACGCTTCTTGGAATGAGCCTGCTGCCCTCGGTCGCCTACAAGGTGAGCGACAAATTCTCAGTCGGCGGTAGCCTGAACATCATGTACGGCATGTTAACGCAGCAGATGGCAGTGAACAATGTGGCCCCCGGCTTTGGCGACGGCCGGCTCAAGCTCGATGACGACGTCTGGGGTGTGGGTTTCAACCTGGGGCTGCTCTATGAACTGAGCACAGCCACCCGCTTCAGTCTGACCTACAATTCGCAGGTTGATCTCGACTTTAAGGCGCCGGCCGAGTTTTCGAACCTGGCGCCCGGCCTCGAAGCGCTGCTTCGCGGGCGCGGGTTGCTGAACGCCACTGTCGATCTCGGCATAAAGGTGCCTCAACAGGCGATGGTCAGCGGTTTCCATCAGGTGACCCCTCGATGGGCCATTTTGGGCAGCCTGGGCTGGCAGCAGTGGTCCAAGTTCGGCAAGTCTGAGGTTGGCGTGAATTCAAACAATCCCACCAGCCTCACCACCGATCTGGAATTCGACGACACGTGGCATGCCGCGCTGGGCGCTCAGTGCGGCCTGAGCGAAGCGTGGCTTCTCAATTTCGGCGTGGCCTATGACTCCAAGTTCCAGAGCGGCTCAACGGTCTCACCGATGCTTCCGGTGAACGATGCCTGGCGTTTCGGGGCCGGCTTACAAAACCAGGTCAGCAAGATGTTCAGTTGGGGCGTTGCCGCCGAGTACGCTTATGCGGGCACGCTGGATGTGAACAAGCAAAGTTCGGCGCCTGTTGCGCTCGGCGGCCGCGGAGATCTCGTCGGTTCGTTCAAAGACGCAGGCATACTCTTCCTCGCCGTCCATTTTAACTGGGTGTTCTGATCGGTGGCTTCCAGCCTTGTCAATGGAACGATGTGCATGTGAGGTCTGCGGGAATGTCAAGCTCAAGAAAGTGAGAGGTAAGCGTATGAAAAAGACCGTTGAAACGCCTTTAATCGACACCATCCTCAGGATCGCTATCCTTTTTGTTCTTATCGCCTGGTGCATCGGGATCATCCTCCCCTTCGTGGAGCCCGTTATCTGGGGCGCCATCATTGCCGTCGCTTTATACCCCTTTTATGCCATGGTCAAACGGCGGCTGTGGAACCGGGATATGCTGGCAGGGGTGGTGGTGACGCTGCTGATGCTCGTCGTCCTCCTGCTGCCAACCGCTTTGCTCGTCAAATCGCTGGTTGAAGGGATACAAGGTCTGGCCACCCAGTTGAAGGAACAGACCCTTTTGATTCCTCCCCCTGACCCTTCTGTTGCAGGATGGCCCCTAATCGGAAAGCCCATTTCGGAAATATGGTTGCTGGCCTACCAAAGCCTGGAGTCGGCCATCACGACCTACAGGGAGCCCCTGTCGAAACTGGGGCTTGCGATTCTCGGGCATCTGGGCGGTGTTGGGAAAGGTCTCCTCATGTTTTTCATCTCGGTGATCATCGCAGGCGTATTCCTTGTAAAATCCGATGCTTCGGCCAATTTTGTGCGCAGACTGGTCCAACGCCTGGCGGGGGAACGCAGCGATGAGATGCTACCCGTCACAGGCGCAACGATCAAGAATGTCGCCAAAGGAATCCTCGGGGTTGCGTTCTTTCAGTTTCTGGCAGCAGGGACGGTGTTCGTGGTGGCCGATGTACCTTTTGCAGGGCTTTGGGCTTTTGCTGTCCTGGTCTTTGCCATTCTGCAATTGCCTTCGATCATCGTCATCCTGCCCGTCATCATCTTTCTATTCACGGCAAATGACCTTTTGCCGGCCATTTTGTGGACAATCGCGCTGCTGGTGATCGGCCTCTCCGATAATGTGTTGAAACCGCTACTGATGGGGAAAGGCTCCGCTGTGCCCATGCTGGTCATTTTCCTCGGCGCCATCGGCGGGTTCATCTTTTCCGGCCTGATCGGGCTGTTCACCGGGGCCATCGTTCTTTCAATCGGCTATAATCTGATGATGCATTGGTTGGGCGAGGGACAGAAGTGACAGGGATACCCATATCAATTGATGATTGTTGATTGTTGATTCGAAAAGCGTTTTAAATTCAAATTGTTGAGAAAAACAGTGAATAGAACTTGAACGCCAATAAAGGGGTTTTCGTTAACGCGTTAACCAATCGAGGAGGGAAAAAGCCATGGCAAAACAACCGATAATCGACGTCGCGGAACAGAAGCGGTTGAACGATGCTCGAGATGCAGGAATTCCGTGGAAAAAATGGGGGCCGTATCTGAGCGAGAGGCAGTGGGGAACGGTTCGAGAGGACTATAGCGAGGACGGCAATGCCTGGGACTATTTCACCCATGACCAATCTCGCTCGCGGGCCTACCGGTGGGGTGAGGATGGCCTTGGAGGACTCTGCGATGACAAGCAGCGGTTGTGCTTTGCCATCGCGCTGTGGAACGAGAGGGACCCGATCCTGAAAGAGCGGCTGTTCGGGCTCACCAACAGCGAGGCGAACCACGGGGAGGACGTGAAGGAGTACTATTTCTATATCGACAGCACGCCCACCCACTCCTACATGAAATATCTATACAAATATCCCCAGAAGGAGTTTCCCTACCGCGAACTGGTCGAGACCAATCGGGGAAGGTCGCGGGAGGAGTTCGAGTACGAACTGCTTGATACAGGCGCTTTTGACGACGACCGGTACTTTGACGTGTTTGTGGAGTACGCGAAGCAGGATCCGGAGGACGTCCTCATCCGTATCACCGTCCACAATCGGGGGCCGGAATCGGCCCGGGTTCGCCTGTTGCCAACGCTGTGGTTCAGGAACACGTGGTCGCGGGAAGATGACCAGCCAAAACCTTCGCTGAGTGCGGCGGGTCCGGGCATCATCGGGGCCGTGCACCATGAAATGGGAGACTACTGGCTCTATTGCGATGCAGATCCTGAACTTCTATTTA
Source organism: uncultured Desulfobacteraceae bacterium (assembly GCA_964384085.1). Classification (GTDB taxonomy): domain Bacteria; phylum Desulfobacterota; class DSM-4660; order Desulfatiglandales; family Desulfatiglandaceae; genus AUK324. The sequence goes on along the minus strand of CAYLJZ010000014.1, from coordinate 31,981 downwards.
CGGAGAACGAAACGAATGCGGAGCGTCTCTGGGGCCAGTCCAATCCGTCTCCCTGGGTCAAGGATGCATTCCATGCCTATATCATCTCGGGACAGGGCGAAGCGGTGAATCCCGCCAGGGTGGGGACCAAGGCTGCGGCGCACTACGTGCTGGACGTTCCCGGCGGCAGCAGCCAGACGATCCGCCTGCGGCTGACGGCAACCCAGAAGGATGATGCCTTTAGCGGCTTCGAGGGGATATTTGAAAGCCGAATCGGGGACGCCGACGAATTCTACCGGAGGATCACGCCGCGATCGTTGAACGAGGACGAGCGCCGGGTGCATCGTCAGGCGCTTGCAGGAATGCTGTGGGGCAAGCAGTATTACTACTTTGACCTGGAACAGTGGCTGCTGGAGCACAAGAGCCATCCCCTGCTCGAATCGGCCCGGCAAAACGTGCGGAACACGGAGTGGTTCCACATGCTGAACGCCGACGTGATCTCCATGCCGGACAAGTGGGAATACCCCTGGTATGCGGCCTGGGACCTGGCCTTCCACACGATCTCGCTGGCTCTGGTGGATTTCGATTTCGCCAAGGAGCAGCTCCTGCTCATGCTTCGCAATCTCTATTTCCACCCAAACGGCCAGATCCCGGCTTATGAGTGGAACTTCAGCGACGTGAATCCACCGGTGCACGCCTGGGCCACCCTCTATCTGTACAAATACGAGCGGACCCTGGGCCGGTCCGACTTTCGTTTCCTGGAGCGATCGTTTCAGGGATTGATGCTGAACTTCAACTGGTGGGTGAACCGAAAGGACCCCGCCGGGCGAAATGTCTTCGCCGGGGGTTTTCTGGGACTGGATAACATTGGCGTGTTCGACCGGAGCGCGCAGCTCCCGACGGGCGGATCGCTGGAGCAGGCGGACGGGACAGCCTGGATGGCGTTCTACTGCCAGTGCATGCTGGAGATCGCCCTGATTCTGACCGAATACGATGCGATGTACGAAGAGGTCGCCTTCAAGTTCGTACAGCATTTCATGTGGATCTCGTATGCCATGGACCGCATCGGCGAGCATCACGACGAGATGTGGGACGAGCAGGACGGGTTCTTTTATGATCTGCTGCGGCTCCCCGACGGCCAGGCCATGCGGCTGAAAGTGCGGTCGCTGGTGGGGTTGCTGCCGCTGTGTGCGTCCACCGTGTTCGAGGGGGATGCCATCACCCGATTTCCGAAACTGATGGACATGATTGCCCTTTTCCGGAAGCGCCACCCAGAGGTAGTCTCTCATGTGGCCCCTACCGACGAGGGTTTCGTTGGACACAAGGGACGGCGGCTGTTGTCGATCCTCAGCAAGAATAAGCTGGAGCGCGTACTCGGTTACATGCTCGACGAAAATGAGTTTTTAGGGCCGCACGGAATCCGTTCTCTCTCGCGGTATCACCTGGATCATCCCTTTACGTTCTGGGTGGATCATCAGGAGTACAAGGTGCAGTACCTGCCGGCCGAATCGAATACCGGGATGTTCGGCGGCAACTCCAACTGGCGGGGGCCGGTGTGGATGCCGGTCAATGCGCTAATCGTCCGGGCGCTGTTGAACCTGTATCCCTTTTACGGCGACGATTTCAAGGTTCAGTGTCCAACCGGTTCCGGACAATACATGACGCTGTTCGAAGTGGCCAAGGAAATCGCGGGCCGACTGGCAGGCACATTTCTGCGTGACGCCAATGGACGAAGGCCGGTTTACGGAGGGATGGCCAAGTTCCAGGATGATCCGCACTGGCGCGATCTGATCCTGTTTTATGAGTATTTCCACGGTGACAATGGAGCGGGCCTCGGGGCCAGTCACCAGACAGGGTGGACCGGCCTGGTCGCCCCGTTGCTCGACATCTTTGGCCGGGTGGACGCCAAACGCCTGCTGGAGGCCGAGCGCGACATTGTTGCCGCAGGTCTCGTAAGGGAGCAGGTGGGCGGGGCGGCGGATCGCGGGAATTGAGGAAAGAATACGCCCAATTTCAGCTATTCTTGTGCACTCTCCCATAAGGTGAACAATCGGTCGAGCGCGGACGCTGACATTCATTGAATCTTTTTGAACAAGGGGGCGGGACATGAATGCGATGGAAGCTGAACTCCAAAAGCTAAGAGAGGTGAGTGACATGGTTACCCTATACGGCCCGGGTATCGTCCGTGCGCTCATCATTCTGGTGGTCGGGCTTGTGCTCGCGAAGTTGTTCCTCAAGTATTCCAGACTGATCCTTCGGAGATTGAACCTGAAGGAGGTCACCCTTTCGGTCGTGGTCAATGTCCTCTTTATCCTGATCATCACCCTTTTTGTGGCCATGGCCGCTCAATTCCTTGGTCTGGAAGCCATGGTGATTGGTCGCGTCCTCGTAGCCATTTCATTGGCACTCGTCGGTATTGTGGTGATTTTCAGACCGCTCATTCCTACACTTCCCTTCAAGGTGGGACATACCGTCAAGACGGGCGACCTCCTTGGGAAGGTAGAGGGCACCACCCTCATGAACACGCGCATTCGGACCTTTGACGGCAAGACCGTTTTCGTTCCCCACAGCAAGGTGCTCAATGACTATCTGATCAACTATCATCTCATCCCCAACCGGCAGATCCGGATCGATTTTCCCATCGGGTATCGAGAGGACCTGCTCAAGGCCAAGGCGGTCCTGTCGGAGATCCTGGCGGAAGATCCGCGAATACTCAAGACCCCGCCCGCCAGGGTGTTTGTCATCAACCTGAACCTGGACGGGGTTCAACTGGCCGCCTGGTCCTGGGTCAAAAACGACGATTACTGGCGCACACGCTGCGACCTGCTCGAAAAGATCAAGTTGCGTTTCGACCATGAAGGAATTGGGTTTGCCATGCCAAGGAGGCTTGTTCATGTTCACAGCGATTCCGACCATCTCCGGGACATGAAAAGGCCCATGGGTTTTGTTGATTAGGAAACAGGGGGAGAGGAACCAGAGAATGGACTTAAAAGAAGCAATGAAGATGATCGGCGCCGGATGGGTTCAACGACCCAAGGGTTTCCGGGTGCAGTTCGAGCGCCGGCAAGGGGATGAATGGGTGACCGATTCCTTTCCGTCGGAAGGCGAATCGCTTTTCACCTCAGAGGTCATGGCATGGGAACTGGCCAGGCGTTTTGCCGAAGCCGCCCGGAAGGAGGCAACCGGAGAAGCTAACGGGGAGATTTCGAGCATCACGGTGGTTGACGACAAGGGACGACCCGTGACGTTCTATGGCACGGATGGCCTCCTTGTGCTCAATCCGAGGGTTCAGGCCTGAATTTATGAGGCGGTTTTGAGCCGGACTATTTGTGCTGTGGGTGGGAATTGGACCAAGGTCCAATATCTTTCCACTCATGATCCGTGTATAAACCACATCAATGGGTAGGGGCATAGGCTGTCGGGCTACAGATGGGACGGACCCGAGCCTCAGCAAGCGACTGGGTCATGGCTGGACAGCAGGAAATGCCATGGTGGGATGCCTCGATGGCCCCGGGACGATAGAAGGCCCAAAAGGAACACCACGGGTTGGATTCAAGTTAACAGCAGATAAAAAGGAGACATGACATGAAAGAAATCAGGAAGAGGACCAGGATTGCAGTTTTGATGGTAGGACTCATCGCCATTGGGGTGGCGCCTGCCCTCGCCCAGGACAAGCCTGCGGACAACATGCAGATCGTCCTTGAAAAGGCCCGGGCCGACAAGAAGCTCTTTGTGGAGACCAACATGGAACTTAATGAGACCCAGGCCAAGGCGTTCTGGCCTATCTACGAAAAATATCAGGACGAGCTCTTCCTTCTTCGCTCGCGCACCGCAAAACTGATCAAAGACTACGCCAAGGCCTTCAAAGACATAGGCGAAAAGGAGGCCAAGGCCCTCCTGGATGAGTTTATGACCATCGAATCTCTGGGGCTGAAACTTCGAAAGACCTTTCTTCCCAAATTCCGCCAGGTGCTTCCCGAGAAAAAGGTCGTTCGCTACTACCAGATAGAAAACAAGATCCAGGCGGCGCTTTACTATGAGCTGGCAAAGGAAATCCCCCTTGTTCAGTGAAGAGGGAGAGAACCGCCAAAAGAACAATCGTTCAGACAGGTTCCACATCAGAAAGCCAAGAAAAATCAAAGAGGAACGTCAAATAAGGAAGGAGAAAAACATGCGCAACTATTCTTGTCTGTCAATCCTTTTCATTACGCTCGCCCTGGGTACCATTTGCCTGGCGGGGGCTGTGCCGGCAACCGCAGCCGGTAAGGCGGAGATCGATCGTAGCGTCGACTCGGCGATGAAAAAACTTTACAGTAAATACCCTGCGGCCAAGGAACTCGCCAAGAATGCAAAGGCCATTCTGGTCTTTCCTCAAATCGTTAAAGGCGGCTTCCTCGTGGGAGGTCTCTACGGCGAGGGCGCCCTTCGAAAGGGGTCCAAAACCATGGGGTATTATAACACAGTCGCGGCCTCCTATGGTCTCCAGGCGGGCGTTCAGAAATACTCCTATGCGCTTATCTTCATGACGGACGACGCTTTTGCCTACCTTGACCGCAGCGACGGCTGGGAACTCGGGGTGGGACCGAGCATCGTGATTGTGGACGAAGGCATGGCCAAGTCAATAACCAGCACGACGGTAAAGAGTGACGTCTACGCCTTCTTTTTCAGCCAGCAAGGCTTGATGGCAGGGATGGGTCTGCAGGGGAGTAAAATCACGAAAATCGAGAAGTGATGGGGAGGCTGCATCCCCCCGCATCCTGACTGTTTTTCAGACAGGGGGTTCATGCGACCGTATCACAGCACAAGGGGCGTTTCGGCGCCATGGTCTCACAGATGCCTGTATACGTGATTCTCAATGCCAAGACGGCTCTTCTGGGGGCGGCCAGTGCGGGACTACCCGCTTGGGAGCCTGATCTCCGTATGGGACCAAGGTCCAATATCTTTTCTGTTATAATGTCTGTAACATCGACATGAAGCTTTACGCATACCCCCTTCTTACAGGGATCAATAGACTGGGCCTATTCACCTGAGGGTTATGCAAAGATCGAAGGAGTTGACGTGACTCAAAAAGCACTCACGGTATATGTGGTCGATGACGACGCATCCATACGCTCGGCACTCAAGCGGCTGCTCAGGTCTGTCGGGTATCACGCCGTCACCTTCGAATCCGCTGAAGGGTTCCTCGACGGTTCGGCCCGCCTGGCCAAAGGGTGCCTTGTCCTGGACATTCGTCTTCCAGGCATGAGCGGGCTGGATTTACAGGAGCGGCTTTCCTTATTGGGCTCGGAGCACCCGGTCATTTTCATGACCGCCCACGACAACCCTGAGTGGCAGGAAATGGCGAGGAAGGCGGGGGCCGTTGCCTATCTGAAAAAGCCCTTCCCTGAACAGGCCCTGCTGGAGGCGATTCGGCTCGCCTATCCTGATGTTGATGAATCCGGGAACGGCGATCAGGTCAACCTGTAAATCCCTGCCCTCTGTAACGACCAGTGGCCGTTGTGCCGATCGAGGGGAAGGACGGCGGGGACCAAGAGCATGGATGGGACCATCGCGGCAAAAGTGGTGAAAACAACGACAACATTCATTTGAAGAAGGAGAAAAGCAATGAAAACAGGTAGATTCGCATCATTATTTCTAACCCTGGCGGCATCGGCCATGATGTTGTTTGTAACTCCAGCCCTATCTCAGGACAAACCGGATGGCAATATGCAGATCCTGCGCGATAAAATCAAGGCGGACAAGAAGCTCCTCGTTGCAGAGAACATGGAACTGACCGAGTCAGAGGCAAAGGCTTTCTGGCCGGTCTATGAGGCGTACCAAAACGATTTGCTGGCGACCAACCAGCGCATTGGAAGGCTTATCGAGGGCTATGCGGCAGACTACCAGAAAAATGCCCTTACTGACGAAAAGGCCGAGAAACTCATCCCTGAACTTGTCGGCATCCAAAAGGCTGAGGCCGAGTTGCAGGCTTCCTATGTGCCGAAGCTGAACAAGGTCCTGCCGCCGAAGAAGGTCGCTCGCTACCTGCAGATCGAAAACAAAATCCGCGCCGTAGTAAAATTCGAACTCGCAGCAGAGATCCCGCTCGTTGAATAGTGCGTTTCGGATGCGAGAGCTGCAGCCGGTGCCATGGTGGGCGAAATGAAGACCCGGCAGCACCAAAGACAGCAGGCAAAGGCTCAGGAGCAGCAGGATGCAGCCTTCGACCGGAAGCGCGGTGCCTATGGCCGCGCCTTTTCGGCGTGCATAGAGGGAAAGGGATATTCAGTCAAATGAGAGAGGAGAGACATGAAGAAGAAAACAACGTTGGCAAAATCATTGGCTGTCTTTCTGGCGCTCCTGGTGGGGGTCTCTCAAGGAGTCATGGCACAGACTGAAGAGGGGAAAAAGACCTTCAAACAGGAGGAGCTGGACCAATTGCTGGCGCCTATCGCCCTCTACCCGGATTCACTTGTTGCCCAGATCCTCATGGCCTCAACCTACCCTCTGGAGGTCGTTGAGGGAGCGAGATGGGCCAAGGCAAACCAGGATCTCAAGGGCGATGCCCTGACGTCGGCTTTGGAAAAGGAGGACTGGGACCCCAGCGTCAAATCCCTGGTGAACTTTCCCCAGGTGCTGGAGATGATGAACGAGAAGCTGGACTGGACCCAGAAGCTGGGGGATGCCTTTCTCGCCCAGCAGAAAGACGTGATGGACACGGTCCAGAAGCTTCGAGAGAAAGCCCAAGCCCAGGGCAACCTGAAGAGCAGTGAAGAGCAGAAGGTGGTCGTCGAGAAAGAAACGAAGACCATTATCATCGAGAGTGCAAATCCTCAGGTCGTCTATGTGCCGACCTATAACCCGACGGTGGTTTATGGCGCCTGGCCGTATCCGGCTTATCCGCCCTACTATTACTATCCGCCCGGCTACACGGCCGGCGCGGCCTTGTTTAGCTTTGGAATGGGTGTCGCCGTGGGGGCCGCCTGGGGGTACGCGTGGGGAAATTGCAACTGGCATGGCGGTGACGTCAATGTGAATGTCAACCGGAACGCAAACATCAACAATAACATCGACCGGAGCAAGTACCAGAACAAGGTGACGAACGGCCAGGGCGGCCGGGGCGAGTGGAAGCACAACCCGGAACACCGTAAGGGAGTGTCGTACCGTGACCAGGGCACTGCTCAGAAGTTCGACAGGGGCGCCTCCAGGGATGCCCAGTCCCGCGAGGCCTTCCGTGGCCGTGCGGAGGCAGGAAGACAGGACATTGCCCGTGGCGGTGCAGACCAGTTCCGTGGCAGCTCAGCCGGGGGCAGGCAGGACTTCTCGGGCCGAAACCAGGCCAGTTCATTTGATCGCGGAGCAACCCAACGATCCACAGACAGAAGCGCCTTTGGAGGCTACGAACGGGGAAGTCAGACCAGGGATTCCAGCAGCCGCGGGCGCCAAAGCCTTTCATCGAGCCGGTCCGGAAGCGGCGGCGGTGGCATGAGCCGTTCAAGCGGTGGAGGTGGGGGCGGACGCGGAGGCGGACGTGGCGGCGGACGCGGCCGATAGCCAACCTGGAAACACGGAGTTTTTTAACGGAGGAAACGCCATGGCGCTACAGATCCAGAGGAAACCAAGTAATTCTTGGGTCAAACGATATAGAACTGTTCTAATGGGTTCGGTGTTGATTGTTTTGATGGTTTCGAGCCTATGCCTGGCCGAGTCCACAGGACAGCGGTTGTTCGGTTCCCCTGAAGAGGGGGTCAAGGCCCTGATATCTGCCTTGGAATCAAAGGATTCAAAGGCCCTGGAGCCCATTTTTGGGCCGGAGAGCGAAGACCTGGCATCCTCGGGGGACCCGGTTGCGGACAACGCGAGGCGTGGGGAATTCATCCGTCTGTATGAAGAGAAACATCGACTGCACAAAGAAACAGAGGAAAGGGTGTTCCTCTATGTGGGGAAGGAAGATTGGCCTTTTCCCATTCCCATCGCCAAAACGAATTCCGCATGGCATTTTGACACCGAGGCAGGGAGGGAGGAAATCCTGGCACGAAGGATCGGAAGGAATGAGCTGAGCGCCATCCAGGTCTGCCTGGGATATGTTGACGCCCAGCGGGAATATGCGCAGAAGGACAGGGACAGTGATGGGCTTTTGGAATACGCTCAGAAATTCAGGAGTGATGCGGGCAAAAAAGACGGGCTCTACTGGGAGACAGGCGAAGGAGATGAACAAAGCCCTCTGGGCCCGCTCTTCGCAGCAGCCCAGGAAGAGGGTTACGCCCTCAAACAGTCGGAAGGGAGGCCTTCTCCCTACCATGGGTATTATTACCGAATTTTGACGGCCCAGGGGAAAGATGCGCCGGGCGGGGCCTATGACTATATGGTGAGAGGAAAGATGCTCGGAGGATTTGCCCTGGTAGCCTATCCCGCTCAATACGGGGCATCAGGGATCATGACGTTCATGGTGAACCATGATGGCATTGTGTATCAAAAGGACCTGGGAGAGGACACGACGAAGACGGCCCAGGCGATGAGTCGCTTCGATCCGGACAGCACCTGGCAGAAGGCGATAGCGTCCTCCGCCAAGGCAGAGGAATAGCGACTGGAGCGTCTGCTGCGATCTGCGCGTCACGGCGCAACAACCTTGCTACTGGCAGCGTGCGGAAACCGGCAAATGGGATATCGAATCCCAGAGATGAGCGATGGTCTTCGTGACCCGGGGAGGAGCTGTTTCATGTCACTTCATGTTTATAAGCATATCGGCCTTGCCTTTTTGGGGCTTTTATCCCTTTTAGCCCTTTTCGCCTGTAAAGGACAGGCGCCTGAAATCCCCGATCCTGTCCGCGCCATCAAGACGATGACCATCAGCGAGCAGGCCTCTTCACAGGTGCGCAGATTTTCCGGGCAAGTCGCTGCAGTGGATTCCTCGGACCTCAGTTTTCAGGTGCGAGGACAGGTGGCGTCCGTGAAGGTAGACATCGGGGATCGGGTAAAAAGGGACCAGGTGCTCGCTGTGCTGGATCCGGAACCGTACCAGTTGGAGATGGAGGCCATCAAGGCCGAGCTCGTCAAGGCCAGGGACAATGTGGCCAAAACAAAGGCTGAATTCGAGCGCCAGCGGCGCATTTTCGAACAGGGTGCGGGCGCGCAGAGATTCGTGGAAGTCTCTGAATACAATTACAAAGCCGCGCAAAGCGCGGTGGACTTTCAGGCGGCGAGACTGGATCTGGCGAACCGCAATCTGCGAAAAACGAAGCTGCTTGCCCCGTACGATGGGACCATCGCCCTGCGGTCGGTCCAGCCCCATGAGGAGGTACTGGCTGGGCAGAAGGTGCTCGAAATCAATGCCAAAGGCAAGTTGGAAGTGCAGGTAACGGTTCCGGAGACCACCATCGACCGCATTCATATCACCGACCCGGCGACCATCACCTTCCCCACGCTTCCGGGCGCGGCCACAAAAGGCCGCATCTCTTACATCGGTTCCGCGGCAATCGAGTCCAATGCCTTCCCTGTGAAAGTCGAACTCATCGATCCCGATAAAACTATCAAACCCGGCATGACCGCGGAAGCCACCCTGAGCATGATTCAGGAAGAGCAAAAGCCCGGTTACATGTTGCCCATCCAGGCCATTCTGCCAGCCCGGGAAACGGGACAAGGGTATGCCTTTGTGTACGACCCCGGGACATCGACGGTCAAAAAAACACCGATCCGCTTTAACGGTGTTGAAAAGAAGAACCCCATTGTCACCGAAGGCCTTAAGGCTGGGGACGTTATCGCCGTGGCCGGGGTGAGTTTTCTGGCCGACGGCATGAAGGTCAACCTCATGAAAGAGTAGGGGAAAGATGAGAGGGATCACCTCATTTGCACTGAACAATTCGCGGACCGTCATCATGACCCTGCTTCTCGTCACGTTGGGAGGGATTTATGCGTACATCGCCCTTCCGAAGTTGGAAGACCCCTTCATCACCATTCGCGAAGCGGTGGTTTCAGCAACTTACCCCGGTATGCCGGTGGAGGAGGTGGAGCGTCTGATTACCCGGCCCATCGAAGAGAAGCTCCGGAGCATCGGGGAAATTGATGAGATCAAGGATTCCACGTCCAAGGTTGGCGAATGTCTGATCCATGTGACCATCAAGGATGAAGTGCCGGCCGAACAGCTTCCCTCCACATGGAAACTGTTGAGAAACAGAATGGATGACGTCAAACCGGATCTGCCGCAGGGCACTGTCGGACCGATGGTCAACGACACCTTCGGCGATACGGCTGTGGCCACCATCGCCCTGTGGAGCGATGGCTTCAGCATGGGGGAGATGTATGAAACCGCCCGTCAAATACGGGAACGTGTCAATCTGCTGAAGGGGACCCAGAAGGTAGATCTCACAGGCGTTCAGGATGAGCGCATCTTTTTAGAGGTCTCCAGTGCCCGGATCGCACAATTGGGAATCGACCCTAAGGATATCGGCCGCAGTCTGCGGGAGCAGAACATCCTTCTCCCCGGAGGCAGAATAGACATGAGCGATGTGGAAATCATCGTGGAGACCCAGGGCCGGTTCAAGTCTATCGAAGAGATCAAGAATGTTCTGATCCCGATTCCCGGTTCTCGGTCCACGATTCCCCTGCGCGATATCGCAACCGTTCGAAGGGGCTATGTGGAGCCGATCCAGAACCCGGCGTACTACAACGGGCATCAGGCCATTGTGTTGAGCGTCTTTCTCCTTCGAGGAGTGGATGCGGTTACCTTCGGGGAGCGATTGACAAGAGAAGTCAAAAGGATTGAACAAGCCCTGCCATGGGGCTATGTCCTTGAATTCGCCACCTATCAGCCTGAGCTGATTCGAGCTTCCGTGAACGGGATGGTGGTCAATGTGATCGAGAGTGTGGCCATCGTTCTGGGGGTGGTGATGCTCCTTTTGGGGCTTCGAAGTGGGTTGATTGTCGGATCGTTCATCCCCCTGGTGATGCTTTTCGGATTCCTGATGATGTACGCCCTCGGGATCGATATGGAACGGATGTCCCTCGCCACCATGATCATTGCCCTGGGGATGTTCGTGGACAACGCCATTGTGGTGTCCGATGATATCAAAGTGAACATGGAAACGGGAATGGCCCGCAGAGATGCAGTCTTGAAAAGCGGCAGTTCCCTTTCCATACCCCTGCTCACCAGCACCCTGACAACGGTTTTCGCCTTTGGACCGATCCTGCTCCAGATCGGCACCGCCGGGGATTACACCTCCTCGCTGGGTTCGGTCATGATTATCCTGCTGATGGGGTCGTGGTTCTTCTCCATGTTTTCGACCACCAGTATGTGCTACTGGTTCTTGAAGGTGAAACCGGCAGAAGGCGCTGACAGGCAACAACAGATTGATCCATACCAAGGGAAATTCTATCGGCTCTATCGCGGGATACTCCACATCTCCCTGCGCCATCGAACTCTGGTGCTTCTCTTCACGGGAGGCGCGTTTGCCGCTTCCATCTATGCAGCCACGTTTATCCCCCAGGCCTTTTTCCCGAACGGGGACAGAAACCAGTATTTGATCTATCTGGATCTGCCTGCCGGAACGCGCATCGAAGAAACGGACAGGACCCTAAAAGACCTCAGCGCCTGGCTGCAGGATAAACAGCAAAATCCAGAAATCACCGGGACCATTGCCTACGTGGGAAACGGCGGACCTCGTTTTTTCCTGTCCTTGTCGCCGATGGACCCGGACCCGTTTCAGGGTTTTGTTATCGTAAACACCCAGAACAGCGCCCAGGTGCCTGAACTTGTAGACCGGACGCGGCAGCATTTGCTCAATCACTTCCCGCATGTGCGGGGGAGGGTCAAGGCCATGTGGCTGGGAGGCACAGAGACGGGCCTGCTGGAAATCCGGCTCAGCGGCCCCGATACAGAGGTGCTGCAGGAACAGGCCGAGGCTTTGATGGCAGCCCTCCGCAACATCCATGGCAGCACAGATATCAAACAGGACTGGAACAACCGGGTGTTTACGGTCAAGGTGGATGTGGACCAGAACCGCGCCCTCCGTGCCGGGGTGACGTCCAAAGATGTCGCCGATGCACTGTCTTTCTTTGTGGATGGGGCCACGGCCACCAACTTCCATCGCGGCAATGTCCAAATCCCGATTGTCGGGCGTGGGATTGAGGCTGAAAGGGATTCGCCTGACACCCTTCGCACACTGGGGATCCGCACTTCCTCTGGAGAGAGTATACCGCTCAACCAGGTGGCCAATGTGTACGCGACAGGCGAGCTGAACCGGATCATCCGCTACAATCAGGAACGTACCGTTACCGTAAGCGCCAAAAACCAGTTGCTGAAGGCCTCGGAGATGTTTGCGGCTCTAAAGCCGACGATCGAGGGAATGCTATTCCCCAAAAACCACTTCTGGGAGGTGGGGGGCGAGCTGGAGGATTCCGCCAAGGCCCAGAAGAACCTGGCGGCATGGCTCCTCCCCTGTTTTGGCGGCATCGTCTTCTTGCTGGTATGGCAGTTCAACTCCATCCGCCGGGCGGCCATCATTCTGTTGACCATTCCATTGGTCCTTGTGGGGGCAGTGGTCGGGCTGCTGCTGATGCGGGCCGATTTCGGCTTTATGGTCATCCTCGGGCTTCTGGCCCTGGCCGGATCCATCGTAAACAATGGCATCGTGATGATCGATAAAATCGAGGAGAACCTGCGCGACGGTCAGGCGCCCTACGATTCGATCGTCAATTCCGCTGTCAGCAGATTCCGACCGATTCTTCTGTCGGTTTCGACCACCATGCTCGGATTCCTACCGTTGATCATCAATGATGATCCGCTGTTCTATGGCATGGCGTCGATCATGTTCTTCGGTCTGGGTATCGGCAGCGTGTTCACCCTCAACTATGTGCCGGTGCTCTACAGTTTATTTTTCCGAGTGAAACCACTGTAAACATTCACAGGTTTCGGTGTTCAGGTTTCGGGTTTCAGGAGTGATACCTATACCTACCATAAACGGGAACCTCCGTGAATGGTCATAACCATCAGCATAGAATGAGCGCGGTTAGAGAAGGAGATCGTCATGCATACGGGGAAAGACGATACGGCAACCGATCAAAACCAGGATAGCCGATTCCCAAGATGGTGCAAATCCATGTGTCGGTGGAGCCTGGCATGGATGGCCGTTCTCATGGTCTTCATGAGCGGTTGTGCCATGGTCGGACCGGATTTTGTCAAGCCAACAGCGCCCTTGCTGGATGACTGGACCGAGACTCAGTCCCCTGGCTTGAGTTCCGGTCAAACCGATGACACCGACTGGTGGCATGTGTTCAACGACCCCGTGCTGGATAACCTCATCCAAAAGGCCTATGCGCAAAACCTTTCCCTGCAGGTCGCCGGCATCCGTATCTATGAGGCCCGTGCGCAACTGGGCATTGCCGTAGGCAGTCTCTACCCACAGCAACAGACGGCCTCTGGAGGCTTCACAAACAACAAACTGAGCACTGCCGCCGAGACCCCTTTTATTGATGGCAGTTTCAATGCACTGGGCTTGGGGTTTGATGCGGCATGGGAGATGGATATCTGGGGAAAATTTCGTCGTTCCGTTGAAACCGGCATCGCCAATCTGCAGGCAAGCGTTGCGAGCTATGACAACGTTCTGGTATCGCTGACAGCAGAAGTGGCCAGAACTTATATCGTGATGCGGACCCTGGAAAAACAATTGGTGATCGCCAAAGAAAACGTGGCGCTGCAGGAGCAATCTCTGCGGATTGCCGGGGTTCGATGCAAGGAAGGCGCTGTGACGGAGCTGGATGTTGCACAGGCCAAGTCGTTGTTGTGCGACACCCAGGCCCTGATTCCACGGCTGGAATCCAGTCTGCGAAAATCCCAAAATGCCCTTGCCGTCCTTCTGGGCGTATTGCCGGGGGACCTAACAGGCATGTTGAACGGACCTGCCGTCATCCCCGCGGCATCCGAGACCGTCATCGTGGATATCCCCAACAATCTTCTCAGAAGGCGACCGGACATTCGGCTGGCGGAGCTGCGAATCGCCACGCAAACCCCCCAAATCGGAGTTGCCAAGGCAGACCTGTACCCTCATTTTTACCTGTTTGGCGCCATCGGATGGCGGTCATCAGACGCAACGTCAGCGTTCGGTCAGAGTTCCCTGGGGGACATATTCAACTACAAGAGTCTGTTTTGGAGCGTGGGCCCTGGTTTCAACTGGGATATCCTGAATTACGGGCGTATCGAAAACCGTGTCCGGGTGGAAGATTCACGCCTTCAGCAGCTTGTGGTAACCTACAAAGACACGGTTTTGAATGCCCAGCGGGAAGTGGAGGACGCGCTGGTGGCCTTTACGCGCTCCAGGGAAGAGGAACGATTCTTGCGAGACAGCGTCACGGCAGCCGAACGTTCCGTAAAGATCTCTCTGATTCAATACCGGGATGGGCTCGTTGACTATCAGAGGGTGTTGGATTCCGAACGATTTCTGGCGACGCAATCCAATCGGCTGGCGGAAGTGAGCGGTCAGATGAGCACCCATCTTGTAAGCGCCTACAAGGCCCTGGGCGGTGGCTGGGAATCCAGAGAGGGGAAGGAGGAAATCCTTTCGGCAGAAAACAGAAACCAGATGACAGAACGTACCGACTGGGGTGGATTACTGGCTCCGGCAGGATTCAAATTGCCTGCTGACGATAAGGATCAACGGGGCTGGGAATGGCCGGACTGGTAAGGGATTGGAACTGAATGTTCAAACAACTCCGCATCCCATTTACACAAATCGTTATCGGGAGATTCCTCTTCCTGTTCATCTCCATGTTGCTCATGATTGTCCTTCTTCCCTTTCTGGAGGGCTTTTTCGTCATTCGATATCACATCGGCATCTTCTTCCTGATCATTTTCATTTCCTCGGTTTTTGCCGTCAGCCGGAAGAGAAGCACGTTTATCACAGCCCTTGTCCTGGCTTTGTTGACGGAAGGCTTGAATTTGTCGGGTTATCTCACCGCTATTTCCGCCCTAAACATCCTGAGCGATATTCTTGCAGGCCTTTTGCTGGCCTATACCGCGACGGTTATCCTGTTCTATTTGTTCAGAGAAGACAGGATTACGGGCGATATGATCATAGGCGCCATTTGCGTCTATTTCCTCCTGGGATTGTTCTGGAGTTTCGTTTTTTCCACCCTTGAGACGTGTCAGCCCGGTTCTTTTCAAATGCCCCAGGGGGCGGTCAATCAAATGACGTTTTCCTATTACAGTTACGTTACCCTCACCACGGTCGGTTATGGTGATATGACGCCCATCAGCGGCCCTGCACGATCTTTCGCCGTATTGGAGGCCATGATGGGCCAGCTTTACCTTGCCGTTCTGATAGCGAGGCTGGTCGGAATGTACACCCCACAGTCTGCTCGGTCATAGCCAGCAGGGCTGCATTAGGCGATGCCCCGGAAAGCTTTCTTACAGTGGACTCGCCAACGGGTTTGTACGGAACTTCCCATCTATGGGTGTTGCGACATTGCGTTGGCAGAAGAATCGAAGGCAGAAAAAAAGGCCAAAGGAGCATCTATGACATTCGATGATTTAAACTTTGAGGTTTCGAGGCTGGGCAAAGGCTCGATCCCCTCACCCCTGAAGGGGATCCGCTTTGCCAGGGTTGGAGAACGGGTATCCTTTCCTTCGAGTTTGAGCGAGTTGACAGAGTATTTTAAAGCCGGAAAGCCCGTGCCGTCTTTTGAAAAGGCGGGACCGAGGGAACACATCTACTTCGACCCTTCAACGCTCAAGTGCGGCATCGTCACGTGCGGAGGACTCTGCCCGGGTCTAAACAGCGTGATCCGGGCCATCGTCCTGTGTCTTCACCATAGCTACGGAGTGAGGAGGGCCTATGGTTTTCCGTTCGGTTATGAGGGCCTTACCTATCGTT
The DNA here is from genome assembly GCA_964384085.1 of uncultured Desulfobacteraceae bacterium. Classification (GTDB taxonomy): domain Bacteria; phylum Desulfobacterota; class DSM-4660; order Desulfatiglandales; family Desulfatiglandaceae; genus AUK324. Next base: position 16,160 of record CAYLJZ010000014.1, on the reverse strand, counting down.
ATGGACATGAGCCGCTCGAATTGACCCCAGCTTCCGTAGACCGTATTCATCATGAGGGGGGGACCATTCTGGGTTCATCACGAGGGAATCAGGACATCGGCGAAATGGTCGATACCCTGGAGCAAATGAACATCGGGATCCTTTTCGCTGTCGGTGGCGATGGGACCCTCCGCGGCGCGAGCGCCATCTCTGACGAGATTGAACGCAGGAGATTGAAGATCGCTGTGGTGGGCATCCCGAAGACGATCGACAACGATATCTTCTATATCCAACGGTCCTTTGGGTTTGCCACAGCGGTCTCCGAGGCAGGCCGGGCGATCAACTCGGCCTATATAGAAGCAAAGGGTGCAAGAAATGGGATAGGCCTGGTGAAGCTCATGGGCCGGGAGTCCGGATTCATTGCAGCCTATGCTGCCCTGGCCTACAGCGATGTGAACTTCTGCCTCATTCCAGAAGTCCCTTTCAGCATGGAAGGATTTCTCCATGCCGTGCAAGAACGGCTCAAAAAGAGAGGTCATGCGGTCATTGTGGCCGCCGAGGGAGCGGGTCAGGACGTCTTGGAAAAGACGGGTGAAAAGGATCCTTCCGGCAACATTCGCTTTCAGGACATCGGGCTCTTCCTGAAAGACCAGATTCATGCATACTTAAATCGAACTGGCATGGATTTTACCTTGAAATACATTGATCCCAGCTATACCATCAGGAGCATACCCGCGGATGCCAATGATTCCGCATTCTGTCTCCTCCTGGGGCAGAATGCCGTTCATGCCGGTATGGCGGGACGGACCAACCTGGTGGTCGGTTTTTGGGCCAATGAATTCACCCATGTCCCCATTCCCATGGCGGTTTCGAAGCGTAAGAAATTGGATCCGGAGGGTTGGGTCTGGAACAGCGTCATAAGTATAACAGGGCAGCCAAAGGAGATGGGGTAATGACCCGGAGATACAACCTGCACCGGAGGACTGAACATGGCCCTGCCCGATCATAAAACTAAAATCGTCTGTACCATCGGGCCCGCCTCGGAGTCGCCCGCGGTCATGAAGCAGATGATCGAAGCAGGCATGAATATCGCCCGGCTGAATTTTTCTCACGGCGATTTCGAGGGCCACAAAACCGTCATCGAGAACCTCCGGGCGGCCTCGGCGTCTCTCGGTCGCCGCATCGCCATCATGGCCGACCTCTCCGGCCCCAAGATGCGGATCGGGAAGATTGACCCGGAGCCCATCGAACTCATCCCTGGCGATCCCTTTACGCTGACCACAGACGACATCGTCGGGGATATGACCCGTGTCTCCGTCTCCTTTGACTCGCTTCCTCAGGCCGTGAACAAGGGAGATACCCTTTTTCTGAATGACGGCTATATCCAGATCGAGGTGGTCGAAGTGAGCGGGAGGGATGTTCTCTGCAAGGTCCGGGTCGGCGGAGAACTCAGGTCGCGAAAGGGACTCAACCTGCCGGGCATCGATCTCGGGATCAGCGCATTTACCCAGCGAGACCACGAATGCCTCCAGTTCGCCCTGGAGAACGGCGTGGATGCGGTGAGCCAGTCCTTTGTGGAAGGGGCTTCGGACATCGAAGCGGTCCGCAAGGCGGCCGCAGACCTGGGGTACCACCCATTCATTCTTGCAAAGATCGAACGTTCCGGGGCGCTCGCTCACATCGACGCCATCATGGACGCCGCTGATGGGATCATGATCGCCCGAGGCGACCTCGGCGTCGAGGTCCCGATTGAACAGATCGCTGTCGTGCAAAAACAATTGATGCGTCTTGCGAACATGCGCGCAAAGCCTGTCATCACGGCGACTCAAATGCTTGAGTCCATGACGGACAATCGACGTCCCACAAGGGCTGAGGCGACGGATGTGGCCAATGCAATCCTTGATGGGACTGACTGTGTGATGCTTTCTGCGGAATCGGCCATGGGAAAATACCCCGTTGACGCGGTTGGGATGCTCGCGAAGATAGCGGCCTCCGTGGAGGCCCGCCGCCTCCCCATTGCCGTGAAAGACCTGTACCGGGGGGTTGATCTCACGGGGAAGATTCGGCCGGAACATCTGGTGGCCATCGGGGTGGAGGCATGCATGGGGTATGAATCTCCTGTAGCCGTGTTCGTCCCGACCCATAGCGGCGCCACAGCAAGGAGCATCGCGCGGTTCCGTTTCCCTGTCTGGACTGTGGGCATCAGTTCCCAGGAGTGGGCCTGTCAGCGACTCCAGTTCTCGTCCGGCGTCTATCCGGTTCACGAGCCAGAGCATCCGGAAGATTGGAAGGGCTACGTAAGGCACTGGTTGGGTGAACATAATATATCGAACAAAATCGCTTTTTTGACCGAAGGGCCTTCCACAAGCCATCCCGGAACGAACCATCGCATGGAAATCATTGATCTCCGAGATATGTCCGAAAAAAACAACGCCAGGAGAGGGGGTTCGGGTCATGAAGCTCCTGGTCATTAACTCGGGAAGCTCGTCGGTCAAGTACGAGGTATTCGAGAGCTCCGGGGAGATCTCACGGACATCGGGAAGCACGGTTCGCCGGTGAAGATCTTGGTGGTCCGGACGAACGAAGAGAGAGAAATCGCCCAGGAAACCGTAGCGGCCATCCTCCAAGCCCGAGAACGAGAGGGGTTCGGGCATCCTTCCTCAACTTACCTTTGGGGGGCTTTCAAATGAGCAGGAAGAAGAGGGAGGTAATTCTTGCCGGAGATATCGGCGGGACCAACACCCGTCTGGCACTTATGGAATTCGTAAAAGGACGCTTCGGCTTTCTTGAAGAACAAACCCTTCAGAGCCGGGAAGAGCCCAGACTGGAGAGCGCGCTCAGAAAGTTTTTGTCAAATCCTGTTCAGCCCGTCACCCGGGCCTCATTTGGAATAGCCGGGCCCGTCCGGCACGGCCGCTGTGAGGCCACCAATCTCCCCTGGGTCATCGATTCCCGGGAACTGGCACGCCAGCTCGGCCTCCCCCGGGTGGGTCTGATCAATGACTGGGAGGCCGGCGCCTATGGGATCTCTGCGCTTGAGACAAAGGACTTTGAGGTCCTCAATCAGGGCGCCCCTGACGCAGAGGGGAATCGAGCTGTCGTCTCTGCAGGCACGGGACTGGGGGAAGTCGGCCTCTTCTGGGACGGCAGGGATTACAGGCCGTTCGCATCAGAAGGGGGGCACGCGGATTTTGCGCCTCGGAATCACTTGGAAATGGAGCTATTGGACTACTTGCTGAAGCGGCATCCCCGTGTGAGCGCCGAGCGTGTGATCTGCGGGCAGGGGCTTTTCCATATCTACCAGTTCCTTAAGGACAGGGGACAGGGTGAGGAACCGGAATGGCTTGGTGACCAGATTCGGCGCAAGGACCCCCCGGCAGTGATCGCGCAAAACGGTCTTGCAAGAACAAGTCCTCTGTGTACGCAGGCCCTTGATCTCTTTGTCTCCCTGTACGGTGCAGAGGCAGGGAATATGGCCCTGAAGGTCATGGCAACCGGGGGCGTGTACCTGGGCGGGGGGATCGTAACCAAGATCCTGGCGAAGTTCAGGGAGCCGGTTTTCATGAACGCCTTCACGGCCAAGGGTCGGATGAGGCCCCTCCTTCAGTCGATGCCGGTTCGCGTGATTCTCAATCCCAAGGTGGCGCTGTATGGCGCAGCGTGCCATGCACTGAAAGGCGCTAAGGCAGAGATGGAATAAACCGGTACGGAATGTAAAAGGCAAAGGTGGACCAAACTCGGTGAAGTCCGATCATTTTAGAAAGGTAGTGAGCCATGACAGGACCTAAATTTCCTTCCTTGTTTCAAATCAACACCCGTGTCTGGGCAAACGAACTCTCAGAAGCCCTGGGTCGTCCGGCCACGCTGGACGATATTCCAGATCCTGAACTGGACCGACTTGCTGAGATGGGCTTTGATTGGGTCTGGTTCCTGAGCGTCTGGCAGACGGGCGTTGCGGGCCAGCGGGTGTCACGAGAGAATCCAGAATGGAGGAGTGAATTCCACGACACCCTGCCGGATCTTCGAGAGAGGGACATCGCAGGTTCCGGATTTGCGATCACGGGGTACACGGTGCATGAGGATCTGGGGGGCGATGAAGCCCTGGCCCGCCTGCGGGAGCGTCTCAGGCAGCGGGGCCTGCGTCTGATGCTCGATTTTGTCCCGAACCACACGGCCCTGGATCATCCCTGGGTTGAGGACCATCCGGATTATTATGTTTCAGGAACAGATTCGGACCTGGCGCGGGCGCCCCGGAACTACACCCGGATCAGGCAAAATGAGGGGGACCAGGTTTTTGCCTATGGACGCGACCCCTATTTTGCCGGATGGCCGGATACGCTCCAGCTCAATTACGGGAACCCCGCGTTGCAGGAGGCCATGATCCAGGAATTGCTGAGGATCGCCGCGAGGTGTGATGGGGTGCGCTGCGACATGGCCATGCTGGTGTTGCCGGAGATCTTCGAACGGACCTGGGGCATCCCCGCGCAGTCCTTCTGGCCTATGGCGACACAGCGCGTTCGAGAGCGGGTCCCGGGTTTCTGGTTCATGGCCGAGGTCTACTGGGATATGGAATGGACCCTCCAGCAGCAGGGATTCGATTACACCTACGATAAGCGGCTGTATGACCGTCTTCGAGAGGGCCACGCGAGGCCGGTTCGAGAGCATCTCCATGGGGAGCCGGAGTATCAGAACAGAATGGCCCGGTTTTTGGAAAACCACGACGAGCCCCGGGCCCTGGCTGCTTTCACTCGGGAGGTCTACGAGGCAGCGGCCGTCATTACCTTCCTGACGCCGGGATTGCGCTTCTTCCACCAGGGCCAGTTCGAGGGGAGAAGAAAACGCATTTCACCGCATCTGATTCGAGGGCCTCGAGAGGCCGTTGAACCCGATATTCAAGGTTTCTACGAAAGTCTTCTCGGTGTGCTGGCACGACCAGTGGTCCGTGAGGGCCAGTGGCAGTTGCTGGAGTGCACTCCCGCATGGGAAGGCAACTGGACCTGGGATGGCTTCCTGGCCTTTTCCTGGGAAGGCCCCGTTGGAGAGCGGTTGCTCGTGGATGTGAACTATGCGCCCAACCAGGGACAGTGCTACGTGCGCCTCCCTTTTGCGGATCTCGACGGCCATGCGATTCAGTTGAGGGACCTGATGACATCGGTTTTTTATGAACGCGATGGATCGAATCTGGTTTCTCGGGGGCTTTATCTGGACATGCCTGCCTGGGGCTGCCACATCTTCGAGGTGACGATACGATGACTAGGATTTCAAGTTTTTACTCCCTTCCCTGGATATCTTGGTTGAGTCTGTTTCTAAGTGGGCGCGCAACAATAAGCTGACCAGTTTTAGCTGTTTGGTGCTGTAGTATAATGGTTTGAGTTCTGTCATATTCATGATAGCGTATATCGCACAAACCCCAAATGTGGTCATGTTATTTCTGCGCGACTCCTAAGCGCAGCAACTTTTACGGGCTGTATGAGCTACGGTGCGGTAACACTCGACCGCGATCGGCTTGACTTCACCAAGGCCGTGGCCAATTCCTGGAAGGAGCAGATGCTCCTCAACATCGTCAAGCTGCGCTATTCCGATACCCCCATTTTCGTAGATGTCGGTCAGATTGTCAGCAGTTACCAGATGCAGAGCTCCTTTTCAGCCAGCGGGAATATCTACAGTTCCAGTGGACTTGTTCCAGGTGTTCCGAACAGCAGCATCGGCCTGGGTGCTCAGGGCCAATACACGGATCGGCCAACCATTACGTTCGTTCCGCTCACCGGGTCGAACTTCATCCGAACCCTGATGACGCCTATTCCCCCCATTCGGCTGATGGAACTGGTCGAGTCCGGCTACCGCGCGGACCTCTTGTTTCAGGTGGCGGTGCAGAGCATTAATGGGGTATCGAATGGGAGGGGCGGGGGTCGCGGGAGACTTCCGGACCCCGATTTTGTGAAAGTGGTCAAATCGTTTTGGCGAATTCAGGAGTCCGGGACAGTAGGGTTTCGCGTGGATTTAGACAAGGAAACAAAGCGCGAAGGGGTCATCATGACCTTTCCCAGAAAGGACATGTCGCCAGAAAGACAAGCGGAGCGGGAAATGCTCAGAAGACTCCTGGGGTTGAACCTGGAAAAAAGCGATTTTCGAATCGTCTACGGAACCGGGACAGACCGGGACGACGTGCTCGCCATACAGACCCGATCAGCCATGCAGATTCTCCTTGAGATGTCGGCCTTCGTCAGCGTTCCTGAAGATCATATACGGGAGGGCCGTGCTTTTCCGGCCCCCCCGCCACCCACAGATGGACAGGAGATCCTGCCCCCCATACTCCGCATCGTCAGTGGCGCATCCCGGCCCGAGGCTCCCTTCGCTGCGGTGCGATACGGCGATCTGTGGTATTGGATCGACGATCGTGATCTCCCATCCAAAGGGGTCTTCACGTTCCTTCTGATCTTCATGACATTGGCGGAAACCAGCGAGAAAGGCCCGGGGCCTCAGCTCACCATCCAGGCCAACTAAAAAGACCCGCGTTTCTGATAACCTCCCTACCGAATTGTAGAGACCGCCAGCATGTTCCCGTGAATGTCAAACTCTGATGAGCCGCCCGGCAAAGCCGGGGGTTTACCTAAAGGAAATTACCTCGATACTCTACGCATGCGCTTCAAACGATCCTCCCCCATCACCAGGCGTGTTCTGATAATGGCAGGCGCCAGGTCATCTTGCTCCTGTTTCAATTGCAACAGTACAATGGCTCCCACCACCATGACCCCTCCGGCGATCTGAAGCGGGGAGAGCCCTTCTCCCAAGAAAAGATAGGCAAATAGCCCGGCAGAGATCGGCTCCAGCGTCGCCGTAATGCTGGCGCGGGTGGACCGGATAAGATTGATGCCCAAAAAGAAAAGGGCAAAGGGGAGGACCGTCCCCATAACGGAAATATAGAGGAGCCATCCCCACTGGCCCAGGCTGTAACCTGCCCGAAGGTAATGAAAGGGCGGGTAGAAGATGTGCCAGGAAAGGGTTGCGAAGAAAAATGCATAAAAAAGCACGGTCCAGGGTGTGTAACGGTGCATCCCTTTTTCACCCAGCAGGGTATAGGCGGCGAAACACCCCGCTGAGGTCAAGGCGGAAATGATCCCCACCCAGTTCATTCTGAGGAGATTAAAATCATATCCCCCCACCACGAGGTAGCAGCCCGTCAGGGAAAGGAGAAGAGAAAGGGTTTTGGCCACTGTCAGGCGTTCCCGCCAGAAGCAGACCGCGTAAAATGACACCAGGATCGGCGCCATATACTGAAGAAGAATGGCCGCAGCCACCTGGATCTTGCTGACCGCATAAAAATAGGTGATCTGGACCAGAGCCATGGTGACCCCGCCCAGCAGGCCAAAATAAGGGATGTCCCTGGTGCGGATTCGGAACAGGGCCCTGTCGCAGACGACGAAAACCACTGCCAGCAGGATGGTGGATACCGTGACCCGAATCTGCACCAGATCGAACGGGGTGACGCCCCCGGAGAAGAGGGACTTCCCGGCCACCCCGGATGAGGCCCACAGAACAGCGGCCCCGACGACGTAAAGATAGCCCTTCACAGGGTCTAATGACATGGCAGGATCCCGATCAGTGAAAAGGTACGGCCGATATCTGTGCGAAAGCGCCTTCAATCCCCTCTTGCCAAACTGGGCCTAAGGTTGTTATGGTAAAGTGGAGGCGCAAGGTTTCAGGTGCAAGGCTCAAGGCGTTAGGCGCAAGGCGTCAGGTCCGGCATCCATGAGCCATCAGCTATGAGCGATGATCCATCAGCCATTCACCAGCGACCAGCAATCCGAAGTCAATCGTTCATCGTCAACAAACAATCCAATTTCTGTCAAAGGACACGAGAGATGCTTCATCTGCTGGAAGACACTTCAGCGCTCTGTTCGCAGATACTGCGCGTCCTTCATGATACCAACAGTGATGCGCCCCTTTTTCCGGAGAGGGTTTCGGTTTCCCCGGCTGCCTTCGCCGTACTCCTTCTCTTAGGCCGCGGGCCTGTTCGGCGGGGTCTGTCTTCTGAACCGTGTCTCATTTTTAACAAGCGGTCCATAAAGGTGAAACAGCCGGGAGATCTCTGCTTTCCGGGGGGGCGAATGACGCCGGGTTCGGACCTTTATCTGTCCAGAATCCTTCGCGTCCCCCTCTTTCCCCTATCGCGGTGGCCTTACTGGGAGCACTGGAAGCGCCTTCGGCCGACAGAAGCCCGCAGACTGTCCCTCCTCCTTGCGGCCAGCCTCCGCGAAGGCCTCGAGGAGATGCGCCTGAACCCGCTGGGAGTGACCTTCCTCGGTCCCCTGCCCCGTCAGCGGCTCGAGATGTTTGATCGAGTCATCTATCCGATGGCAGGCTGGATGGGCCGTCAGAGACGGTTTTTCCCCAATTGGGAGGTGGAAAAAATCGTCTATATTCCGATCCGGGACCTCCTGAACCCAAAGGGATATGGATGCTATCGTTTACAGATGGGACCAGGTCCCGAGATTGCGTCTTCACGAGTTCGGACTCATTCGACTCGGTGTACCGCTCAGGACTTCCCCTGTTTTGTGTATCGAAAGGGAAACGAGCGCGAGGTCCTCTGGGGCGCTACCTACCGGATCACCCTGTTCTTTCTGCACCTTGTCCTTGGCTTTACCCCACCCCCCGTAAAGACCCTTCCGATCATTGAAGGGGCGCTGAACGACGCGTATCTCACAGGGGCCGGGAGGCCCCGGGCCGCTTAACCCCTATCTGTCTTTTTTTCTTGTTTCAGGTAAAACCGCCACTTGCAGAACATGTCTTGAGGATGGGGATCCGGGGGCGCAAACAGGCACTGGACCTGGATCCGCTCGTCGACTGCGCGCGCAAACCCCTCAAACTCCCCCCGGTGCATCTCTTTGCACACAAACTCCCCCAGCCCCCTTTTGAGCCGAGCCTCCTGGGTCGGACAGGATCTCACGGATATGATCACCTCATCTGCCGACGGTTCAATATCATACCCTACCAGGATACACCAGGGGAACAACCGCAAGGCCTTTACAAACCCTTCCAGTCCCTTTTCTTGAATATCAAATCTTGGTACCAAGTCCTTTGCCGCCATGCCGGCCACCCGACCCCAGACCTGTTCATTGAGGCGTTCCGCCGTCGGCTGGTCGAAGCGCTCCGCCACATGAATAAACCAGAAGGCATCCATCACCCGGTAGTGCCACAGGAGGAATTCAATGTATTTCCTGAGTTCAGGCGCCTCCATCTCGTCAAATATCTTAAGGTCCATATACCCCCCTATAGGATTTGTGATTGTCGATTTGTGATGGTCGATTGACGAATGCCAAAAAAAGAGAGGCTTCCAAAAATATTTTCTTGAAGCCTATAAACGAGAATAACCCGTTTGTCTGCTCGCCGGCCATGCCATATCCATTCACATTACGGGCGTGCCGATCGGGGGAACAAAGGACGGCAGGACATTCCTGATCGCCATATGCCAGGCGCGTCCGAGACCGGACAGGGCCGTACTAAAATCCCGGTTCATACGGAGGAGATCAGAAATAAGGGTGGGCTTCAGAAGAAGCCTTCGGAAAAGACGGAACAGACGGACACGACCCTCCGGATTGATAAAATCGAGAAAATCGGCCGGGATGGAACGGCCTGCTGCATCGCAGACGGCCCGAAAAGCCAGAAAGGGAAGCCCCGCGTTCCCGGCGGCCGCGGCTACGGCCCCACTCTCCATATCAACGGCCAGTGCTCGGCTCTTTACAAAGAGCGCGTGCTTATCCCCTGCCGAAAGGATTGGCCTTTGAGCGGTCATGATGGGGCCGCGATATACAGGGATTCCTCTGTCCATGAGCGCCCCATAGGCCAGGTCCACACATGCGGAACTCCTTTCCCGCGTCTCTTCTACTGAATTGCCATCGTCCTGAATCACCGAGTCGGCAAGAACCAGGTCTCCCGGCGCGAGATCTGGAGAAAGCCCCCCTGAGACCCCTGAAACAGCCAGTCCGGCCACCCCTTCGCCGATCAGCCACTTCGAGGCCGCTGATGCGTTTTTCGACCCCATGCCTGACCGCACAACAATCAGATGGGCGCCGTCAGTGAGGGGGGAACGCCGAAAGAGACACCCCTCGGCCTGCTCCCATTGGCCGCGGCCGATCAGGGCACTTGCCTCGGCATTCAGCGCGACGATCAGGCCGATGGCCGGATTCATGACCTGCGTTTCAATGAAAGAAAGGAAAAATCGGCCGGCGATAAAAGACTTACCTCTTCCTGACGGGTGGCCTTCCCGGTACGGACTCTGCGGTATTCAGCCAGTGCCCAGAGAGGGAAAAACTGGGCGTAGCCGTGATACCGCAGGTAAAAGACATTGGGGAAACCGGTGCCTGTGTAGATCTGTTCATCCCAGCGGCCTTCGCTGTCCTGGTGGGTGATAAGGTAATGAATCCCCCGCTGAACCGCCGAACTCTCCACTTCGCCGACGGCCATGAGCCCCAGCAGGGCCCACGCAGTCTGTGACGGGGTGCTCTCCCCCTTGCCCGCCAGAGAGGGATCTTTATAACTGTAACAGGTTTCTCCCCATCCATTGTCTGGATTCTGGCACGACTTCAACCACTCAACCGCTTTTCGAATGTAGGGCTGGGAAACATCTTCACCCAGACAGCCGAGGCCTTTCAGGACAGACCAGGTGCCATAAATATAATTGACGCCCCACCGGCCAAACCAGGCACCGAATTCCTCCTGCTCTCTCAGAAGAAAATCGAGTCCCCTGGCGATCGGAGGGAAATTTCGATCATATCCAAGCATGGCCAATAACTCGATGCACCGGCCTGTCAGATCGGACGTGCTCGGATCCAGAAGGGCGCCATGATCGGCAAAGGGAATGTTGTTGAGGTAGAGATAGTTATTGTCGATATCAAAAGCCCCCCACCCCCCGTCCGAACTCTGCATGCCGATCACCCACTTTACCGATTTTGCTATCTTTTTCTGATACGCCTCCTGACTCAGGACCCCTCCACGCAAGAGGGCCATGAGAACCATGGGCGTGTCGTCGACATCCGGATAGAAGGTGTTTTCGAACTGAAATGCCCAGCCTGCCGGTTCCAGATCAGGGGCCCGGTAGGTCCAGTCCCCAGGGACCTCGATCAAATTCTCAAGGAGCCAGTCTATGGCCTTTTGAACCGACTCGTCTTCGGAAGCCAACCCCGCTTCCAGCAGTGCCGATAGGCTTAAACAGGTATCCCATATGGGAGAAACGCATGGCTGGCAAAATGCCTCATGTTCGTGATCCACCAAAAGATCGTCAATGGCCTTGATCCCACGGACAATATCGGGGTGATCAGCCGAATATCCCAGCACCTTGAGGGCCATCACCGCATTGGCCATGGCAGGAAAAATGGCGCCGATCCCCCCCTCGCCCCGCATCCGCTCCACGGTCCATCGTTCGGCCAGCCGGGTGGCCCTTTTCCGCGACGACCGGGGAATAAGCGGATCGGCCATTTTCAGAATGCGATCCAGAAAAATAAACAGATTCTTGATCAGATTGCGGGGAACCAGGTGATCCAGATGACGGAACTCATGGGGCGATTCCAGAAACAGCTCCGACACGCCTTCTTCAGGCTTCAGTCGGCAGACGGGCCGCCTGGCGTTGAGGATCAGAAGGGGAACAATGACCGTCCGAGACCAGTAGGAGACCTTCTGTAGATGAAAAAAGAACCACTTGGGGAGCAGCATAATCTCAATCGGCATGGCAGGGGTCGTTCCCCAGGGGACCTGCCCAAACAGGGCCAGGGTGATCCGGGTGAAGACATTTACCCTGGCGGCGCCCCCCAGGCCCAGGATGAACTCTCGCGCCTTAACCATGTGGGGTGCATTCGGTGAGTCTCCCAACTGTTTGAGGGCAAAATAGGTTTTGACCGAGGCGCTGATATCGCCTGCGCCTCTGTGATACAACGGCCATCCGCCGTCCTCAAGCTGTCTGCGGCGCAGATAACGGCCCACCTTTTCTCTGAATTCGGGGGAGGTTTCACGGCCCAGGAACCGCTGAAGCAGGATGTATTCCGACGGAATAGTCGTATCAGCCTCGAGATCGAAGACCCAGTATCCTTCAGCCTTCTGAATGGCCAAAAAGCGGTCTCTGGCCCTTTCGATAACCTCATCTAATCGTTTGACTGTAAACAGAGATGTTGTCGGCGCCGCTCCCTTTGCAGCGCCCTCTCGGTCAGGGGCGGATTCCGGAGTGGGACGCAGCTCTCTCTTTGGACTGGTAAAAACCTTAAGCGCTGTGCGAATGCTTTGTTTCATCAACTGCCTCAACTCTTTCATTTAGGAATAGCGCTGTCGCCATCTCGTAATCCTCGAGGCCATATAAAAACACCCCTTTCGGAAAAGTTCTCCGTTTCGTTCGGATCTTAATCTCAAAATGCGGCACAATTTCCTATGGTTCGTCCCGCTGAAGCTGGCACAGCAGGATATGCGCCCAGGCCTGAATTCCGTCAGGCACAAAATATCCTAACAGAGGCCCAAAAAAACGCACTTATTAAAAGTCCCGCATAATAGAGCAAGACATAGAGCGAAATGTATCTTTCTATAATAATATTACGGCCCATATAATATATGAAAATTTCTAAAAATTCAAGTAAAATTAGCAAAGCGAACGGGTTTTATTCTGCCACTGTCCAAAAATCCAACCCCGCTTACCGTCACCGTTACAGCATTGAATGTTTCCTCCACCTTCCCTTTCAGGATATAGGGACGTGTTGCGTTCAACATATGGCACCATCGGTGGTACACCTTCGGGAAAAAGACGGCTTCATAAGGGGCGGTCAGGTCCTCAAAGGTCATGAATTTCATCGGTTCCCCCTGGTGTGTGCGCACCGTCTTTCCGGAGACAGGCCACCCGATGGTGGTGACCTCTCTCCCGATCCGGGAAGGGAGGTCCTCGGCCCGGACATAATGGAGGCGGTTCAGGATATCGGCATAAAGGGCAAGGGGGTGGACCGAGAGAATAAAGCCGAAGACCTCGGCTTCATGCTGCAGCATGATATCCCTGGGATACGGTTCCCGGCCACCGGCGCCGTCAGGGGTCGGAGCGGCCGCTGCAGCAGGGGCAAAGAGGCCGGGCGACCGTGTTTCCGTTTCCCGGGCAAAAAACCGGAGGGTCTTCCACATGAGGCCAGGCCTGGAAACGCCCCGGTCAACGGCGTCAAAACAGCCCCCCTTGATCAGGATCTTGACATCCTGGAGGTGGAGGCGGGGTGAGGTTCGACAGAGAAACGCATCGAGAGAATCAAAGACTCCCCGTTTCATCCGTTCATGGACAATCGCCTCCCTGGCTTCCTGGGGAAGCCCCTTCAACTGCATCAGGCCGACCCGAATCTGCCGGCCCCTGCCGGTATAAAGGATCTCGCTTTGGTTGATATCCGGGGGGAGGACCTCTATCCCCATGCGCCTCGCCTCTGAGATGTAACTGAGGGGGGTGTAATAGCCCCCCTGGTTGGAGATGACCGCTGCCATAAATTCGGCCGGGTAATGGGCCCTGAGCCAGGCCGATTTGTAGGCCACCAGGGTATAGCTGGCGGAATGGGGCTTGCAGAAGCTGTAGCCGTCAAACCCCATCATCATCTCCCAGACCGCATCGATGACCTCCGGCTTCACCCCCCGGTCCGAGGCCCCTCGAACAAACCGGTCATGAAAATCCCTCAGCCGCTTTTCCTTATGTTTTTTGCTGACCGTCTTTCGAAGGGTATCGGCCTCGCCGGGGTCGAATCCAGCCAGGTGGATGGCGGCCTGGCTCAATTGCTCCTGAAAGACCATCACCCCCAGGGTCTCTTTCAGGACCGGCCGTAACAGGGGATGGGGCGGGGACCAGGGCGCGCCATGAAGCCGGGATATAAAGGTATGAATGCTCTGATTGGCGCCGGGCCGGATAATGGAGGTGACGATCACATTGAGGAGAAAGTGGTCCATGGCCCTGTAGGCGTCAAAGGGGATCCCCGAGCGGACCTTGGCCAGGACCTGTCGCGTGGCAGGACTTTCAAAATAAAAGACCCCGAAGGTATCCCCTTCATAAAAGATCCGGATGGTCTCTGGGTCATGAAGAGGATTCAGGCGGGCATAGTCGATGCGTCTCCCGTAATTTTTTTCCACAGAATGGAGGGCGTCCCGAATGACCGCCAGGCTCCGGTTGCCCAGGATGTCGATCTTGACGAGGCCCGCCTCCTCAACCGAGTCCTTTTCCCACTGAAGGACCTGCCGGCCGTTAGGGCTGATCTCCACCGGGCAGTGTTGCCGGATTCCGTCCGGGACGATCACCACCCCGCCGCAGTGCATGGAGAGGTGGTTGAAATGTCCCTGCAACCGAAAGGCTGCGGGAAGGATCTCGTCCCACGGTTTGCCGAAGTCCATTCCCCTCATCTTCGGGTGTTGGGCCAGGTCCTCCCATGCGCCGCTCAAGCGCCATCCAAACCCGATCTGACGGGTCACCCGGCCGATCTCCGCATCGGTCAGACCAAAGACCTTGGCCACCTCCCGAATGGCCGACCGGGGGCCGAGGGTATTGTGGTTGGCCACCATGGCCGTGCAGCCATGGCCATACCTGGCAAAGACCGTGTCCATCACCTGATCCCGCTCATCCCATGGCACGTCCACATCGATGTCCGGGGGGTCCATTCGGCCGGGGTTCAGGAACCGCTCGAAAAAAAGACGGTGCTGAATCGGATCCACATGGGTGATTCCCAATGCATAGGCGACGATGGAGGCCGCGGCGCTCCCCCGGCCGCAGGACCGGCCGACCTGTTTTAGGATGTCCGCAACCACCAGAAAATAGGACGCAAATTCCTTTTCCCGAATGATCCCCATCTCATGGTCCAGGCGGGCAGTCACCTCGGGGGTCATCCGGCCGTACCGCCGCAGGCATCCTTCCCTGGCAGCCTGGTAGAGCCGATGATACGCCTCGTCCGGACTCAGGTCTTCAAAGGAGGGAAAGATGATTTGACCCAGATCCCAGTCTGTAAGGGCCGATTCCGCTACCCGCAGGGCGTTGGCGATGGCCGTGGGGGCATGGGGGTACTGGTCGATCATGTCCCGAGGGGCATTCAAAAAACTGTGTTCCCGGCAGGTATCCTCAGGCCCAAGCCTGGAGAGCTTCGTGTTCAGGGAAACGGCCCTCAGGATTCGGTGGAGTGGAAACTGGTCCTTGCGGATCATGTAGACCCGGTTGGTGGCCAGGGGAGGGATCCCGCTCTGCCGGGAAAAGGCGTAGCACCGGGCCATCTGCCATCCGGGCGACATCTCCACAAAGAGGTCCCGGACCCCATCCCGTTTGAGGGCCTTGAGGAGGGTCACATCGTCGGAAAAGAGGATGAGCCCCCGGCGTCTTTCTCTGAGGGACCGGACCAGGTCAAAGTTGTCGTGGCAGTGAAGGGCCGAGAGGATGTGACACAGGTTGGCGTACCCCTCCCGATCCCTGACAATGGCCACCGCCCGGCGTCCGTCATGGGAGAGTTCGCTGCCCACAATCGGCTCGATGCCCGCCTCTTTTGCCGCCCTGACAAAAAAGACCATGCCGTAGAGCCCGTTGGTGTCGGTCAGGGCAATCCGCTTCATGCCCAGGTCGTGCGCGGCCCGGCAGAGTTCCTCGATGGTGGCGAGACCCCAGCCCCTGGAATAATCGGAATGGACGTTGAGGTGGATGAAGGACATGGTTAATAGGCTCAAGGCGCCTCACGCCTCACACCTCCCATACATAATGCCGGGTTCGCCGTACCGATCCCGTATATGGTCCAGGGCGCGGGTGAGCGACTGTTTCTTCTGATCGTCCGGGGACGGGACATTGAAGAGCGACAACTGAGGGTCGGGCCGGGCGAATTCCCAGAACCAGGTCCGGATGAACCCCACCCGGACCCGCCGGGTGCATTGTTTCAAAAACAGGGCTTCCATCGGGCCGTAGAGGTCCTGATCCTGGAACCCGTGGCCGGTCAGCTTTAGTCGGCCGCCTCCCTCCACATGATCCGCATACCGGAGGAGCAGACCGGCTTTTCGAGAGATCAGGCCCTGTTTCCGCATCCGCCGGCCGCATCTTTCCACCAGGCGGTAAAGGCATCCCAGAAGTCTCGAATCATCGGTCTCTTCCTGGGAAAGGGCGATCTCCTCAGCGATCACAGGCGCCCTGGATAAGGGGTACACCGGTGTGGGGTCGATCCCCA
>CAYLJZ010000013.1:0-50615 GCA_964384085.1 uncultured Desulfobacteraceae bacterium | reverse complement strand
GGCTTTTTTTGAAAATAATTGAAATTTTTTTCAATCCTTATATCGGAATTCCAGACTCTCCAAATTTGCTTGACACCTTCCGCCTACTGAGAGAAATTACCTTTTTTATTCTGATATCGGCGCCACTCAAGGTGTGCCGATGGGTTTCGCTCCGACTCCCCACCATACAGGCTCAGAGCTGAGATCGGAATTCTTCATTGTCATAACATCAGGCACTCCAGACTCGTAACTTCAAACTTGGAAAAAACGAGTATCGCGTGTCCGTCAAAAGTTTCACACAAGGAGTTATTTATGGCTATTGTTTCACCTTTTAGAGGGCTAACCTATAATTTTCACCAGAGACAAGATTTTTTCCGCCTGGTAGCGCCCCCGTATGATGTTATCTCCGAAGAGGAACAGCTTCGATATTATCAGGAAGACCCTCACAATGTCATTCGCCTTATCTTGGGCAAAAAGCGGACCGGCGACTCGGATTGGGACAACGTCTATACCCGCGCAGCAGACCATTTTCAGCGATGGCAGGCAGACGGGAGCCTGATCCGCTCCAAGGATCCGTGCCTTTATCTCACTGCCATGACATACGACCCAGGAAACGGCGAACCGGAAAGGGTCCGATGGGGCATCATCGCCCTCGTTCGCATCGAGGATCCGGCGACCGGCGTCATTCTACCCCATGAGAGGACCTTCTCGGCCCACAAAGACGACCGTCTTCGGCTGTTCAGGGCCTGCAATGCCCAGTTCAGCCAGATATTCGGGCTGTATGAAGACCCTGACAATGTGATGTTGAACGCATGCAGGGAGTCCCTGTCTGCCTCCCCTCAGATGGACTTCCGTTTGAAAGACGGCACCCGGCACCAGCTCTGGATCCTCAATCGAAGGAGCCTGTTTAGAGAGGTGTACGAGGCCATGGCCCACAAATCCATCTTTATTGCCGATGGCCATCATCGCTACGAGACAGCCCGGAACTACCGCGACATCATGCGGGCCAGATACGGTCAGAAACCGGCAAATCGGGCGTATGAATTCGTTATGATGTACCTTTCCAGCATGAATGACAAGGGCCTTACCATCCTTCCTTCCCACAGGCTTCTAAAAAGGACTCGCGGATTTGAGACCGACGCCTTCCTTGAAAAAGCCAGGCAGTGGTTTGATGTGGAAGCGTACCCCCTGGCCGCCCAGAACATGCCTGAGGCATTGGGCGATCTGAAGCAGCGGCTTGAGAAGGCAGGGGAACATCGTACCGCTTTCGGATGGTATATGCACACGAGCGACCGCTGGTATATCCTCTCCCTCAAACCGGGTATAAGAGGAGAGATGGGCGATGACCTTCATCCCTCGCTGAAAGCCCTGGACGTCCTCGTCCTTTCCCGGCTTATTTTCCAGAAAGGACTCGGGTTCAGCAAAGAGGACCTGGATGATGAGGAGATATTTCAATACCAGAGCAATCTCTCGACCGCTGTCTCAGATGTGGCGTCGGGAAAATATCAGATGGTGTTTCTTCTGAATCCCACGCGGATGGCTCATGTCACAGAGGTAGCCGGCAATGGCCTGGTTATGCCGAGAAAATCGACCTATTTTTATCCCAAAGTGTTGACCGGCCTCGTGTTAAATAAGATCGATCCCCACGAGATCATCCAGGTCCCTTTTGATTGATGAGCGATACCCTCAGCCCTCAGACATCAAACATCGGGCATCCCGATCTTTTTCCGGGTGAGTCCATCGACCAATTCCTGGACGGTCGGCTTCAGATCATTCAATCCAGGAATGGTTACCGTTTCTCCATCGATGCGATCCTCCTGTCCGAATTTGTAAGCATTCGAACGGGGGATGTGGTGATCGACCTCGGGACCGGGTGCGGGATCGTTCCCCTCATCCTCCTCCTCACAAGGCCGGTGAGCCATGCCGTGGGGCTGGAGATTCAGGAAGAACTGGCCTTCCAGGCGGTGCGGAATGTTTTGTTGAATCGAATGGGCCAAAAGACAGACATCGTTCGGGGGGATATTCGCTATCCCCCTATGGCAGGGGCCTCCGCCGATGTCGTCGTATGCAACCCTCCCTACCGAAAAAACAAAAGCGGCCGAATCAACCCCAACCCGCAAAGGGCCATTGCAAGGCACGAACTCCTGGCATCCATTGACGATATCCTTCGCACGGCCGGCTATCTTCTGAAAAAAAAGGGGAGGTTCGCACTGATCTATCCGGCCGTTCGGCTGGCAGATATCCTCATCCGTCTTCGGCAATTCAACCTTGAACCCAAGCGGATCCAGTTGAATTACCCGAGTATCGATTCGGACGCCAAACTCGTACTGATCGAGGCGACACAGGGGGGCCGGCCCGGCCTGGAGGTTCTCCCACCCCTTCTTGGGCAGGGGAATTTCTCTATTGCCGGCCGACCCTGAAATCGATCCTGTCAATGGCCGTGCGGCCCAACCTCGTATTCAGTTTTTCCCGGATAGTGGATTCTAAAAAGTTCAGTTCCTGAAGCCAGATCGGCTCGAAGACCGTGACCCTCAGACGGCGCTTTTTAATTCGCGACGGCCGGGCGCTTTTAGAGATGGTTTCACCGACCACCTCATCCCACACCCGCCAGATATCGACGTCATCGGGGTTGAAGGGAAGAGTCCCGTCGGTGAGCAGGCCCGAGATAATATCCCGCAATGAAGTTAATTCATGTTTTGATAAGTCCATGGCTGAGAACATCCCGCAATCTTTTCGATACATCAGACACACCCCACTATATTCCATTCCGACACGCTTATCAAGGACATGCCGTTGCCGTAGGCAATTCTCATTAGGAGGCAGACCGGGCGTCAATATTCTGTGCGAGTGGCATCTTGCTACGGCGTTTCGCGGCTGAAAGCCGCTCCCACAGGGCTGTTTTTCCAAAATGAGAATTGCTGCATGTCGGGAATACCCATTGAACTGACTCTCTTTCCGTGGTATGAAAATTGTTGAACTGTCACGTTACGAAAGGAAAACCGATGAAGATCAAAGCCAATGGGATTCGAATGAATTGTGAACTTTCAGGGAAGGAAGACGGCGAGGTGGTGGTACTGAGCCATTCCCTTGCGTCGAGTCTGGTCTTGTGGCACCCACAGATGGATATTCTGAACCGCCATTTCCGTGTGCTCGCCTATGACACTCGGGGGCACGGCGGGACCGATGCATCGCCGCCTCCATACACGCTTTCACAGTTGGGGGAAGACGCCGTAGCCTTGCTGGATGCCCTGAATATCGAGACGGCCCACTGGGTGGGGATCTCCATGGGCGGAATGATCGGTCAGTCTGTGGCCCTGAACCATTCGGATCGCCTCAGGAGCCTCTCCCTGTGCGACACGGCTTCCCTGGTTCCCAGAGAGGCCGACCCGGTGTGGCGGGAACGGATCGACCTGGCAAAAAGAGAAGGAATGGCGCCCATGGTCCAGCCGACACTGGAACGCTGGTTTACGCCTCCCTTCCTCGCCCTGAACCCCCCGATCGTGGATGTGATCCGGCAGCATATTCTGGCAACTTCAGTGGATGGCTATATTGGCTGCAGCGAGGCCATACGCCGTCTCGACTATCTGGATCGACTCTCCGAAATAAGGATCCCCACCCTCATCATCGTAGGAGAGGATGATCCCGGCACCCCGGTGGATGCATCCCGAGCCATGCACGACCGCATCCCTCAATCGAGGCTGGTGATCATTCCCTCTGCGGCCCATCTCTCCAACATCGAACAGGCCGATGGGTTCAATCGTTCCCTGATGGCTTTCCTGGCAAGTGTCTCCGGGGCGTGAGCCTGTCAACCGGGCGTCTCGTCCCATCTTGATCCCGACTCAGCGCCACGGCATCCTTGCAAGGCTCACAAGGGCTTCGTATCGTTGGGACGGAATGGAATCGTGCGTAAGGACCATTTCCCTGAGGGTCTTCAGAAATCCCTCGATATCGAGGCAGGCCATCAGATGGATGCGACGCCAGTCCGGGGGCAACTCCTCGGCCCATCCTCCTTCTGAAATGTTGCGGCGCAGCTTGCGCTGGCGTCGCATGGCAATGGACCGAATCTCCTCTGCGGTCGCTTGGGGCGGAAAGGTCTCGGGGAGACTCGCCACCTGCATACAGAAGGCATTGACGCCGATCGGCGCCGTGCCGGTGCGTTTTTCCATGAGCACGCCGAGGAGGCCCCCCCACAGGCTCCCCATAAAGTGAAACAGGGCAAAAGGTCCGTCCTCGAGCCGGATGACAGGGGCCGCATGGGGCTCGATCCCCGCAAATCGCGCCAGGTCTCTTGCCAGTCCGGCATGAATGATGGGCCCCCGACGGTTGGGGACCGTGAGGTCGGTCCGGGCGGCGCTGTCCGTCACCAGGATCTGGGAAGGGGATTTCCTCCTGGAGACCTTGAGGCGGCGGCCGCCGAGCAGCAACCCCCCATTTCCTGCCGCCACCCGGGGGAGTGTCCCCAGGACCTGGCGGGTGTCCTGATCCACCACCTCGACCGCATCGTTCCCGCTGTCGATATTGCTGTGCATCCGTCCCCGCTCAAAGGCCTCCTCGAGTTTTTCGCCCATGGAATAGAGAGTGGACCCGCCGATCAGCCACCCCCGTTCGAGCAAACGATTCAACAGCTCAGGCAGTCGCGATGTCCATTCGGTCTCGCCAAGCCAGGGAGGGATGCGCGAGGCGAAGGCGCGGGCCGTTATATTTTTCCGGGGGGTCTGCATGAGGAGGCTCATGCACTGCTGAACCAGGACCGACGGGCAAAATTGATAGGGTCCACCCAGCAGCCGACCTTCCCTGGCGCACAAGAGGAGGTGCTCGTAGCGAAGGGCCTCCCCCGGGTCAGCGGCGAGACAGCATACCCGGGTTACCGGCCGGCGACGGCTCCCCCGGCCGATGCGCTGAAGGAGGGATGCGACATCGGCCGGGGGCGAGGCCAGGACAATAAGATCGATATCGCCGATATCGATCCCCACCTCCAGGGTCGTGGTGGCAAAACAGAGCCCCGATGTCCCGGTCAGCATCCGCCGCTCGACGGTTTCCCGCCGGGTCCGGGACAGGCTCCCGTGATGGAGGAATACAGCATCCCCAAAGGGCGGCCGTCCCCGGAATACGGAGAAGAATCTTTCCGCATCGGCCCGGCGCTGCACAAAGACCAGGACCTTTCGAACCTCTCCCGACCGGGTCATGGCGATCAGGGCGTCGGCCAGGGCCCCTGCGCTGCTGGACGTTATTTCCGCCTCGATGGGCCGGTCTCCGGCCGCCTGAACAATCTGCGAATCATTCCCTAAATACCGGCGGCTCAACCCTGTTGGATCATCGATGGTGGCAGAGGACGCAATGACCTGCAAGCGCGGTGAGATATGCCGCAACCGTGATACCAGACAGGCCAGGTGATCGCCCCGGGGGGTGGCATTCAGCATGTGGACCTCGTCGAGGACCAGAAAACGGGCATTCAGGAAGGTGGCGGGCGCGCGCGACAGCATGGAATCGAGGGACTCGGGCGTAGTGACGACCAGGTGAGGCGGCCGAGCAGCGGAGATCTCCCGGTGTTCTCCGGTGCGCCGACCGACCCGCAGGTTCATGGCGGCGATGGGTGAGGCGAGACGTCTGGCCAGGTCGTTGACGAGCGCCCGTGTCGGAGAGACAATCCAGCCCGAAAGCTCCCGCGGATCAGGCCCGGACGCGATCCTCTCGGCAAGAGGGGCCGCATAGGCCTCGGTCTTTCCACTTGCAGTAGGGGAAATAAGGAGGGTCGGCTTCCCCGCCATGATGCCGGGAATGCCCTCCATCTGGACCCGCGTCGGGCGGTTGAATCGTCCCAGAAAAGGATGCCAGGCCCTCGGGAGGAGAGATTTCAGGGCGGTCACGCTGGGAGTCGAGGGTACACCATCCAAAATTCAACATCCACACCCACATGACGAAGGTTCCCTCACCTTCACACATGAGAATCATTTCAGTCCGTTGGTCCCTACTCTCCGGCTTTTTTTTCACAACCTTGAATCTCGGAACCCGTTTTCACGGCACCATCAGAGATCTGCCGTGAACCGTTCCTTCAGATCGGCCAGCATCGGCTTGAGTCGTTCGGGACAGTGCCGCGTGATGTCCACCACCTCGGTAATGAACTTGAGGGCCTGCCTCGGGTTCTCGATGAGCCCGCTCGAATGACAGGGCTCGATGACCCGGGCCATGACCCTGGCAAGGTCCCGGCCCGGTTCAAATCCGGCCTGGGCAAGGCGGTACAGGGAGAGGACCCGGCCGGAGAGGGTGATATAGTCTTCTGTGGTAAAGGGCGTCAACTCCATAAACCGGTTGCCGGGGATGCTGGTTTCCAGGAATGTCTTCCCATCGGGATCGTGGGTCAGGGCAAAGACGGAGTAAAGGGGCTGAGTGTCTTTATATCGATAGGGGAAACTCTGGTGAATCGCCTGGCCCCCCTTGGGGAGTTGGTCCGGATCGAACCGAAGGGCCGACGCCGGAAGGGAGGCGGCCGCAAAGGTCCTGAAGAGGATATCGGCGAATGTCCGGTCATCGCCGCGCAGCACACTGTAAAACTCGGCCTCGTCCACCATGACCGCCAGGCCCCGGTAGCCCACCTGTCGCGCCAGTTCGGCGATCCCCCCAAGGATGAGGGTGTAGAGATGGGTTACCGTTCTGAAATCCTTGAGCGCATACAGCCGGGTCCTGGCCCCGGTCAAATGCCGAAGATCCTCCTCAAGGTCCATATTGCTGGCCACCTCGGACCCTTCGATCCAGTCCAGGAGACGCTCCTTGAGCTCTTCGCCCCCGTCGATACCGGACAATACGGCCATGTAGAACAGGGCGGGCCCCAGATAGGGATGATAATCGGAATGGCGTCGGCTGTTCCACTGCCGGACGATCTTCGCGTCCATCGCTCCCTTTTCGAGAAGCGGCTTGAGGCCCCTCGGTTCGACAGCGGGATCATCGGGATAGCGCAGGCCCCGGGCGAGCTGATGGAAGATGCGCCGGGGTCTGTTGGGGACCGCCTCCCGGCTGTCCAGGGTGGCCCGTGCAGCGAGAAACCCGGACTCGAGGGCCAGGAGTTCCGTCATTTCCAGGAAATGGGTCTTGCCGGTCCCGTAGTCTCCCAGCACCACCCTCAGGCCGCCGTCCCGGGCCGCGGACTCCAGGTCCTTCAAGACCACCACCAGTTCCAGATCCCGGCCCACGGTATAGATATCCAGGTGGGATGTGGGCACCACGCCGAGACGGAGGGCCTCGATGGCCTGGCGTGCCGTGACCGAGTCCTTCTGGGGCGCCTCCGGGCTACCCCCTGTTTCATCCGCCGGCACAGCAGGACTTTTCCCTGCCTCATTTGCTTTCGAGGTCTTAGCCGAATGGGATCTCCCCTTCCGGGTCCGCGCCCCCTTTGTTTCCATTCGAACAGGGCCAGGCATCGATCCGTCAGGATTTAAGACCGTAAGCTCATCCTGCGGAATATCCCACGGGGTCCCTGCCATCTCGTCGAACTCCACCCGGACCACCCGGCCCCCGCGAAGAAGGCCGACAATCCTTCCGGCCCCCCAGTCTGGATGCCGAATTCGGTCCCCGGCCCTGGCAGGGCGATCCTCAGACATCCACGAATTCCTCATCGTCGGCCGATTCCATCACGGCATACCCCCCCTGGATGATCCGGTTAGCCTCTTCCGGGGTGAGCCGATGCTCGTCTCCGGCCTTCTGACCATAGAGAAAGTCCACGTATGTCTTCACAAAAAGCCTGCGGTGACTCACCTCAAAGGTGTAGGCCGCCATGGTATCGGCAAGGAGGGTGCGGTTATGGGACTGGACGGCCGCGTCGGCCTTCCACCCCGTGGCTGTCTCAAACAGGGAGAGGAGCCTCTCACCGATACCGTTCAAGAGCGCTGCCGGGTCCATGTCCAGGTGTTCCAGGTCGATGACCGCGGCCTGAGGGCTTCGCTCACTCAGGGGGACCGGACTTTTGAGGCGTTGATCCAGGGCGGGATACTCCGGGACCACATTCCGCAAAAATTCCGGGGGGACCGCATAAATAAAGAGAGTTGACGGAAGCCTGGCCTGGCCGCACAGATCGATGACCTGACGGAGATTGTCGCCCACAGCGAGCATCTTACGACTGGTCAGGGAGAGGTTCCGGTCCACCTCGTCAAAGAGAAGGGCCATCCCCGAAAGTCCATAGCCCGAGATAATCTGGGAGAGGCTCCTCAGCATCTTGAAGCCGGTGGACGAATCGATCGCCTCGAACACACCCATGGGCCGGGTGTCGGTCTGAGGGACGGCCTCCCCCAAGAGCCATGGCTCCAGGATCGCCTCCCGGGCCGCGTCTCCCTTGAGATAGGCGGCCATGAATGCTGATGCCGCCCTGCGAAAGGAGTGGCTCTCCGTGGAAACCCGGGCCGCGGTCCGCTCGATCCAGACCATGGCCCGCTCCTCCCCCATGGCCGTTCGCCGGTCGTCGGCCAGGTCCCGTAAGACGTCGGTCAGGCCCCGGGTGGGTTCGATCCCCTCGCTCACCGGCGGGCTGGTGAGGTTCATGGCCACCGCGGCATAGACCTTGACCGAATCATCATAGGGGCATTCCTGTGGGGAAAGGTTCACCAGAGAGGTCAGAAAACCGTGCTTCCAGGCCAGGTCCCGCACGCAATAGAGAAAATGGGTCTTTCCGCCCCCGTAGTATCCCTGGACCAGTTTGAAGCTCGACCCCCTCGGATTGTGCTTCAACCGTATCAGGTACTCCTCCTCCAGGATGCGCAGATAGGTGCCGTTCCCCACATTGAGATACGAAATCCCCTGCTCCGGGGGCTGTCCGGACTCGCCCACCCGCTGAATGATGTGCTGCGCAAGATCTGGATGGATGGTCATAAAAGTCGCTCCTTGGGGTAGGGGATTTGAAATTTGAAATTTGAAATTTGAAATCGAAACGGGTTCCGGGTTCGTTGGGTTCGTTTGTTGAGTCGCGCCCTCTCGCCTGATAACGCCTGACCCACACCTATTCACTTCCTCCCCCTCTCACCCTTCGACTCTTAGCTTTCAGCTTGACGCCTCACACCTTGCGACTAACGCCTTGCGCCTCACGCCTCCCCACTAAACCAGACACTCAAATAATACTGTCCCTGTCCGGGGCTTTCCTCGATATAGAGGACCTTTTTTTTGTCCTGAGTGGAGGAACCGGTGGCCGTACCCAGGTTAAGCCGCCATCCATTTCGATGGACCACACCCTCCCGCCTGAGTCGGGAGAGATCATAGGCCAGGCGGACGCGGCCATAGTCGCGGTAAAGACCGGCGACCGGATCGGAACGGAACCGGTCGCTCTGGAATAGAAAGGCCACCCGGGGAAGAAGGTCCGCGATGGCCAGTCGGTCTCCCGGGCGCTCGTTTCTGGCAAAAAGCTCATTTTCATAGGCACCGTGCAGGGCGTCGAAGAACTCCTCCGAAGACCACCCCCCCTCCAGGGCCTTCACCCATTTCTGAAGGCCGGGGATGATCCTCTCCGGCCGTGCCGGCAGCTCTTCCAGACCCAGCCTGGCGTAAAGCATGCGGGCGGTATTCTGTTCGAGATCGATGACAACCGTAAAGGGCGGAATCGCGAACTCCATAGGGTCCGAGGCGATCATTCGGCAGGTCATGCCGGCGTGTTGAGCGGTCTCCACAAGGCTGCGCCCAAACTCGATCCTGCGCGCCTTCAACCGTTCCTGCTGGTCGGTCCGCACCGCCTCTATGAGCCCGGTGAATTCCATGTCGAGCCCGAATGCCCTGGGTTCCAGTCGCTCCAGGACCCGGCAGGCATCCTGGACCTTTTTCGGTGATTCCAGGGTCGCCGAAGCGGTCAGACTCTTGAGGGCCTTGTGCAGGCCTGCCATCTCTTTGCTCTTTTCATCCACTGCCTCAAAAAGGCTTTGCGCCAGTTCAGTGATCATCCTGTATCCTTTCAATTTTCCCGCTGTTTCAAAGCTTCGATGCCGAGGCGTTTCAGGACCCCTTCCACCTTGGAGGGCGGGGACTTGCCCTGACACCGGGGACAGACTTTTTTGGACGAGAGGGCCATAGCACACGCCGGGCAGAGGAAGTGCAGGGCATCATCGCAGAATGTCAGGCTGAAGGTATCTGCGCCGCAGGCCTCGCACACCATGGGGTCAAACCCCTTTGTGAGCAGATTGTAAACCAGGCTGAGCTGCCGCTCCCCCTTGCGCCGCTTGACCAGGATATCGCAGCGTCTCACCGGGATTCGAGCAAGGAGAAGGGCCACCGGACGGAGGGTCAGACGCAGGCGGTACTTTTCCTTGAGGCCGGCCAGCTTGCTCGATTCCTCCCTTTCGAGCTGGGCCATCTTCTCCCTTCGGATCTCCAATTCCTCCCCCGTGAGCTGCCGCCTCTCGATTTCCTGTTCCATCTCTGTCCGCATATCCTGAAAATAGCGTTCTATCCGCCGAATATCGCGTCCGTGATGTCTCATCACCGTTTCTTTGAACCCGGCCAGACTCTCGTCCACCTGGCGCAGCGCCCGATCGCAGGCCACGGCAAAGAGACCGTCCAGGGATTTTCCGGCGATCTCCCCTGGCCGCACCTTCAGAGCGTCCCACCCGGAGGCCTGGTCCAAGATGATTTCCGCGAGACTTAGACAGCCTGCCCCAACGGAGGACACACAGATGTGATGCACCTCCTCACGCCGTTCGTCCGCATCGGCGGATACATCAAAAGACCAGACCCAGTAATCGAGCCAGCTCTCATGATCCCCCCTGGGCCTGAACGCGGCGTTCGGAAAACTGAAAGAGGCCGAAGGATCGAGGTCGGCCTGCCGGCGCGCAGACGGGGCCGGCATGCGCACCGCGGCCGACCGTCCTGTCTCCATAGCCATGGGGATGGCCCGGTCCAGGAGTTCGGTCCCGAACCCGATGGGGATGCGGCCCGGCCCCCCGCCCGAAGATATCCCGTTCGAGATGACCACCAGAGGCTCGGGAAGGCCCAGCCGCATCTGAACCTCTTCGGGCAGGAGGGCCTCAAACCCGTCTCTCGAATCACACCACTCCACGGCGCCGTCGTTTTCCTCAATCAACCGATATGCGAATTCGAGCAGGTTGTCCATAGCGTTAGAAGGCGTTAGGCGTTAGGCGCAAGGCGTTAGGGTGAAATCTCAAATTTGAGATATCCAGTATTCAGCATCCAGCATCCAGTATCCAGCATCCAGCATCCAGCATCAAATCTCATAATCGGTCGCGAAGATCTCACTGTCAAGCCGTTTGATCTTGTCGTACTGACGTCTGGCCTCCAAAAGTTCATCCCCGAGGCTCTCGAAGGCGGAGGCAATATCGTCATCGTTCCGGCTTTGGCCGTAGATATCGAGGATCCGGTCTTCGAATTCGGTCTCGGTCTTTGTCTGTCCCAGGACCAGGTCCACCTCGCCGATGACCAGTTCGAACATGTTGATGCGACGGTCCAGGACGTCCAGGATGTGGTGCTCCGCCGTATTGACGGCGCACAGGTTGTAGACATGGACCGGCCGGGTCTGGCCGATCCGGTGGATGCGGCCGATCCGCTGTTCGATCTTCATGGGGTTCCAGGGAAGGTCGTAGTTGACCATGGTCGAACAGAACTGGAGATTCCGGCCCTCCCCGCCGATCTCGGAGCAAAGCATCACGGGAACCCCGTTTTGGAAGTTTTGGACCGCGCGATCCTTTTCCTCGGCGGTCATGTTGCCCTGGAATATGGAAAAATCGATCCCGGCATCCTTAAGCTGCCGTCCAATATCCTCCAGTGTTGCCGTAAAACGTGAAAAAACCAGCACCTTTTCCCTGCTTGCGGCCAGGAGTTCCAGCAGACGTCCGGCCTTGGACGTGTTGGGGACATACCCGCACAACCGGGCCAGACGGGTCATCTCGGCCTTCATATCCGCATCCACATCGGGGTGTCCGGCCATCTTTACCAGGGTTTTTTGCACCGCATGGGGGCTCGATCCGGCCTCCTGCAGGAGGAGACCCAGGGAGAGTCGCGACATGTTCTGCTGAAAGCCCCTCCTGACCAGATCGGTAAGCTTGGCATACAGCTCCCGTTCCGCGGGTTCGCCCTCCACCAGAACTGTAGAGGCATGCCTTGGGGGGAGCCGTATATCGGCCAGGGCCCGGGTGTTCCGGATCATGATCTCCCCGATGAGTTCCCGAAGATGCTCGCGGTTGCGCGGCTGGGTGGGGTCCCCGCGCAAAACAAAGTTTTGCCTGAAGGCCTTTTTGGTCCCCAACTGGCCGGGCTTGAGCAGGGTCACCAGGCTGAAGAGGTCCATCAGATTGTTTTCTACCGGCGTGGCGCTGAGCAAAAGGAGAAACCGGCTTTTCAGCTCATTGACCAGCTTCCACCCTGCCGTCCGGTCGTTCTTGACATGATGGGCCTCATCCACAACGACCATGTCAAAGCGCATCCGGCTCAGGATGGGGAGATGCCGTTTGTTTCTCGCCAGGGCCAGGGATGCCACCACCAGATTTTGGCTTTCCCAGAAGCCCTCCGGGTCCTGGCGCAGCTCGGGGGACTCGGTGGAGGCAGGCCAAATGTCGAATTTGGCGGACAACTCTTCACACCACTGGCTCACAAGGGCCGGGGGCGTCAGGATCAGGGCCTTTTTGACCATGCCCCGCATCAGGTATTCCTTGAGCACCATTCCCGCCTCGATGGTCTTGCCCAGCCCCACCTCGTCGGCCAGAAGAACCCTCCCCCTGAAAGATCGCATCACCTTTCGCACCGTTTCGATCTGATAGGCGTAGTGGTTCACATCTCTCAGAGCATTGAGACAGATCAGGCTGTCGAAGTGCTCGGCCTGGGACAACCGGCTCGCCCACTGGGCCAGGAAATACTTGGACACACTGGCCACATCCCCTGAGGCAAAGCGACGGTGAAGGTCCCCGGCGCTCTCGATGAGGCCCGATAGGCGCATGGGGGGCGTCTCCTGCCGGGGTGCGGGGGCCACCCCTGCGGGCGCGCCATTGGGTGCTGATGGAACTGGACCATGAGCCGCGGTTTTGGGGGAACCGGGATCTGCCTGGGGAGCAGCCGAAACCTTTTTTGAGCCGCTACTTTTCAGCGATGGGGTCGTCCCTTTTGACACCCCAGGATCCCTTTTTCGCGTTGGGGGGACCGCAGCCAGCCCATCCGGCATCAGACCCAGCCGGAGGCGGCAATCCCGAATCATATTATGAATCATCCTCGGATGATAGCCCGATTCCTCCAGTTGGCGCTCCGAGACCTGACCTGCGGCTTCCAGATGGCGCAATGCCTTGCTGTAATGAAGCAGTTGGAATTCATACGTCGCGTACGCTATTCTGTCGATCGGTTTAAGCAGGCCTAATTTCTGCATTCGAGAAAGGCACCAGATCATATCCTTCGGATGGTAATCTTCCTTCTTCAAGATCTGAAGCATCAGTCGATAGACGGGCTCATATCTGGGGAATTTCAGGGTAACCTGCATGAGCATATCGATGGCAGATTCCGTGTCGCCCGCCTTCCATACAGCCCTGGCCCGCTCCACTGCATGGGCCGCAAAATCGCCTCCCGCTTGCGACAGGTGCCGGTTCTCTTGAATGGCAGGCTTTCTGGTGTTTTTTTTCATTGGCTTCTGTAAAGGGCAATATCTTGGGCATGGTCAGATCCGGGTGGAATCGATCTGTTGGCCGAGTATAGGAGCGGGCAACTTGTGTGTCAAGCCAAAAAATGCACAAGATATAGTAGCGAAATTCAGCGCCAACTTGTCTAACGCGGATACCCGCAACCAAGCTCTCAGCGCGCTGTCCCGTCATTCCGGCATGCCCTTAGCCGGAATCCAGTCCTGCGTATTTCTGGATTCCGGATAGAATCGTGCCGGAATGGCAAGCGTGCGGTTGAAGAATGACCATATGTTCTTGTTTTTCATGACAGAAAACCCGGTACTAAGGCGAGACGTACTCGCAACCCGATTTCGTCCCTTAGCCGAGAGCTCAAAGCTGAAAGCGGGCTGAATGATCCTTTGAGCTTTGAGCTTTCAGCTTCAATTCTATCGATGCCATCACATGAAAGACTTTCTTGCCTTTTGTAACAGAAAACCTGGGAATAGGAGCACTAAAGCCCGCTGAATGGGCTCTCCAACGCCAACCGAACCCTCCCCTCATCTTTGTCATCGGATCCATCTGTGATACACCTCATTTTTTTTCTGTGATCCTGGCCTGCGTTATGGGATAATCCGTTTGCGCGCTGCGATTTCCTTATCCTCAAGTTTTATGTCATGAAAAAAGGAACGATTCCAGGCACCTGCCAAACGTCTCACGACGTCACTACAAACCACGCGCATCCGGCGGAGGCAGTCACCCGTTTGTAGTGTGCCCGTGAGTGCATTGAGGGTGCGATCTGTTTTGGTTGCGGGCTTAGCCCGCCTTAGAGGAGGAAATTCATGAAAAGATGGATCCTTATTATTGGAACGGCCTTGGCATGTCTCGTGGTCGCAGCCGCTGGGGGCGGCTATCTCTGGTTTCAGCATGTGGCAGAAAGGAGTCTGCCGCAGATCGCCGGAGAGATTCAGATGTCGGGAATCAAGGAACCGGTGGAGATTATTCGAGACACCTATGGCGTCCCCCATATCTTTGCCCGGAATGAGCCGGATCTCTATTTTGCCTTCGGGTACGCCATGGCCCAGGACCGCCTGTGGCAGATGGAGTTCACCCGTCGTCTGGGTCAGGGACGTCTCTCTGAGATCTTCGGTCCGGATTTCGTCAAGGCGGACCGGTATTTCAGGACCCTCACGGCCGCCGGGGTGAACCATGAGATGCCGGAAGCCTATGCCCCCCTGTTTCGCGCCTTTGCCGACGGCGTCAACGCCTATCTCAAGGACCATAGAGACCGCCTTCCCGTTGAATTCACCCTGCTGCGCTACGAACCCGAGCCCTGGCATGTGGATGATTACATCGCTGCGGTGAAGGTCATCACCTGGGCACTCAGCTCGGGCTGGAATATCGATCTGACAGCAGCGGAAATCTTGAAAAAGGCCGGGGAAGAAAGGTTTGCGGATGCCTTCCCGCACTGGCCGGATCAGGCCCCTGCCATTATCCCGTCGGTATCTGCCATTCGTTCGCTGTTAGCCTCGGCTGCCGTGAACACGGGAATCTCGATCGAAGGGCTGATCCCCCTTCCCTCGGCAGGCGCCAGCAACAACTGGGTGCTCGCGGGGGAAAAAACGGTCTCCGGAAAGCCGATGCTGGCAAACGACACCCACCTCCCCCTTGCCAACCCCTCATTCTGGTGGGAGGTGCATCTGGCGTGCCCCACCATCGATGTGTCGGGATTTGCCGTCACGGGAATTCCGGGGGTGCCCATCGGCCAGAACCGCCATGTAGCCTGGGGGATCACCAATGTCATGGTGGATGACGTGGACTTCTACATTGAAAAGATCAACCCCGAAAACCCCCGCCAGTACTGGTACAAAGACCGCTGGGAAGACATGACAGTCAAAACCGAGACCATACGCGTGAAGGGGAAGGACCCGGTCACGGTGGAGATCCTGTTGACGCGTCACGGCCCGATTGTCACCGATCCCAAGCCGGGATCAGGCGAGAATCCCATCTCCGCCCGGTGGGCCTTTACCGAAGCTGTCCAGCCGGTCCAGGCCGGTTCCCTTCTCCTCAAGGCCAAAAATATTCAAGATGTTCAGGAGGCCCTTCGATACTGGGAGGTCCCTGGGCAAAATTTTGTCTTCGCGGATACTGAGGGAAATATCGGGTTTTGGTGCTGCACGACCCTCCCCGTTCGGCAGAAGGGCGACGGCCTCCTCCCCATGCCCGGATGGACCGGGGAGCATGAGTGGAGCGGATATGTTCCCTTTGACGAACGGCCCCATCTGATCAACCCGAAGGCCGGATTCATTGCCACGGCCAACAACAAGGTAATCAGCGATTATCCGTATCTGATCAGCCGCTACTGGGAACCGACTGACCGTATCACCCGCATCGTGCACCTCCTCACCGCCAAGGAGAAACTCTCTATGGACGATTTCAAGGAGATGCACATGGATGTGTATTGCCCCCAGGCCGCGGACCTGACGCCCCGAATTCTCCAGGTCCTGGAAGAGCGGTTCCCGCACCCGGAGGGGGAGAAGGCAAAGAATATCCTTTCCAGTTGGGATTTCCATATGAACAAAGACAGCGGCGCGGCCTGCCTCTTTGAGATGATCTACCGAAAAACCATGGAGAATACCTTCAAGGACGAACTGGGGAAGGAGCTGTTTTACAAATACCTCAAGACCTCTGTGTTTGCCCCACGGGCTGTCCGGTTCATCACCACAAAGGGGCAATCCCCCTGGTTCGACGATGTCGCGACCCCCCAGAAGGAAACCATGGACGACGTCCTGGCCGTGAGCATCGAACAGTCCCTCGCGGAATTGAAAGAGACCCAGGGAAACGATCTGGCCGACTGGAAATGGGGCGAGATCCACACCCTCACCTTTGAACATGTGCTCGGCAAGAAGAAACCTCTGAACCTGATATTCAACCTCGGGCCTTTTCCGGTGGAGGGAAACCTCCTCACGGTCAACAAGAAAAAGTACGCATTAGACACCCCCTACCATGCCAACCACGGAGTCTCCATGCGCCTGATCGTTGATTTCGCCGACATGGATGGCTCCCTCCACGTCCTTCCAACGGGCGAGTCCGGCCATCTCAAAAGCCCCAACTACAGGGATCAAATCCCTCTTTACCTGAGCGGCCAGTACCATCCCGCATGGCCCAACCGGACAGACGCAGAAAAGAATAGCAGGGGGACTCTCATTTTGAAACCAAGCCGAAAAGAAGGCGCCCTGAACTCATCGGACCAGGCTTCGGGAGTTACAAATTGATTCTCACAATCCCGCTCGGCATGCCGCAACAAGGGTGAAGGCTGTGGGTTTGGCTCGAATGTCAAGAAGCGGCTGTCTGAAATGCTCATGCCCGAAACCGGTTAACACAGAGCCTCATGTTCGACCGAAGTAAAACGCTCGATCCGGTCGCATCCTTTCATGCCCTGAGATCGGGTTTCAGGCCCTCTTCAGGCGACGATTGCGTTCATAGCGCATCTGAAGGAGTTCCACCATCAGGGCAAAACCCATGGGGAGATAGATGTAGGCCTTGGGCACATGCTGATGGAGCCCTTCCATGAAGATCGTTACGCCGATGGTAATGAGAAAAGAGAGTGCCAGGATCTTCAAGGCCGGATGGCCAAGGATGAATTCACCGATTGGCCCGGCAAAAAAGAGGATCCCCACGAATGACAACAACACAGCGGAGATAATGATCCACAACTCCTGTGTTAGACCGACGGCCGTGATGACCGAATCAATGGAAAAGACGATATCCAGGAGCACAATCTGGGTGATGATGGCAGAAAATGTCCCGGATCCTCTCTGGTTCGGTTCCTGGTCGTCGTCGCTGCATTCCACCGTGTGGTGGATCTCGCGGGCCGCCTTGTAGAGGAGAAACAGCCCCCCCGCGAGGAGGATCAGGTCTCTCACCGAAAGACCGGCAACCAGGGGCCGTGTAAGACCGGCCAAAAATACGATCACGGCCAGCATGGCAATGCGGGCTGCCATGGCCAGGGTCAAACCGGTGATACGGGCCTTTCTGCGCTCACCCGGAGGCAACCGCCCCACAAAGATGGCGATCACCAGCACGTTATCAACCCCCAACACCAGTTCCAGCCCAATCAGCAGGGCCAGAAGCCCCAACGCATGAGACACAGGACAGCTCCCCGATTTTTTCAGATGGACTGTAGGGAATCCCCTCTTGTTACTGAAGCAACTCCAGCGTGGCGGCATTCGAACCTGATCGCGATCACCGGGTCCCTCAAGGAGTCAATGGGCTAAGGAATTCAATCGTCCGGGCTTTCTGAAAAAATGCGAGCAGGGCCGGTTCGGGTTGAGCAGATCTCACGATTTGACGAGCCTCGAATAGCCTCTCAGAGGAAGGATCAGGCCGAAGAAGGGGATCATGTACATGGCCGCCACGGTGGGCTCCAAAGGACCGAAAAATTCCGATGCCAGGACGATGACCAGGACATTGTTCATGTTTCCGAGGATGATGACCGAGGCAAGACGGTCCTCAACCGGCGCCTTCCAAAGGACAGCCATTCCCAAGACCAAATACATCCCCCCGAGGGCCACGGCTACGCACGCCGCCTCAAAGATGGTGGCGGGGTTCTGGAAAAAGAATTCCGAGTACCCCGAAAACACGCCCAGGTTGATAATGGCAAAGATGATAAGGGAGATGGGATAGCGTCTTCGATGGATGGATTCAAGGACCGCGGGTGCAACTCTCCTCAAGGTCTCCACGGCTAAGATCGGAAAAAAAATGACCATGCAGAGGGTGCGCATCATCCCGGTCAGCGAAATCTCGATGGTACGCCCCAAAAGCACCTCGACCAGGGCAGGGAGCGTAAACGGGACCAGCAGGGAAGAGATGACCACCATGACCAGCACGAGATGGGCATTGGCATTGACAAGAGTGGATATGAACGGGGCCACGACGCCGGTGGATATGCCGGTCAGGAGAAGGGCGGCCACGGCATAGGACGGATAAACCGCCTTGAAGACCAGGAAGACGGCCAGGGGAACCAGGATCAGTTTTAGAAAAGAAAGCCAGATGAGGGTCGGCGCGTGGTGACGCAGGGTATGCCGTATGTCCCCCATGCTGATGGACAAAAAGCTGAGGAACAGAAAGAGCATCATCAGGTAAACCGGATACGGCCTGAAAACAGAGGCCCAGTCGGGGAGCAGGATCCCGCCGACCATGGATGAAAATATGACGATGAGGAGGATGAGATCGTTCAGCCGAAACATGTGCGGTTTCCCATCCCCTATTCCCATTCAATGGTGCTGGGCGGTTTGGAGGAGATGTCATAGACGACCCGGTTGACGCCCTTGACGCTGTTGATGATCCGGCTGGAGATCTGACCCATGACCTGGTAGGGGATCTTTGACCAATCTGCGGTCATGGCGTCCAGGCTGTCCACCACACGGACGGCGATCACGTTCTCATAGGTCCTTTCATCGCCCATAACGCCCACCGTACGGATCGGCAGGAGAACGGCAAAGGACTGCCATACCTTTTCGTAAAGCCCCGCCATTCGAATTTCCTCGATCACAATGGCGTCCGCGGCCCTCAATATTTCAAGCCGCTCCCGGTCAATTTCCCCCAGGATTCTCACGGCAAGGCCAGGTCCGGGGAAAGGCTGCCGCATGATGAGGTCCCTCGGGAGCCCCAATTCCGTACCCACCTGACGAACCTCATCCTTAAAGAGTTCCCTAAGCGGTTCAATCAGATCCAAATTCATCACATCGGGCAAGCCCCCCACATTGTGGTGGCTCTTGATGGTAGCGGAGGGTCCCTTAAAGGAGACACTTTCGATCACGTCCGGGTAAAGGGTCCCCTGAGCCAGGTATCGGGCCTCCCCCAGTTCCTTGGCCTTGGTTTCAAAAATCGCGATGAATTCCCTCCCGATGATTTTTCGCTTTTCTTCCGGGTCGACGATGCCCTTGAGATGGTTCAAAAAGTGGTCGGAGGCATCCACCAAATGGAGATCCATCCCATAATGCTGCAGGAAGAGCTCCATTACCTCCTGGGCCTCGCCCTTTCTCAAGAGGCCATTGTCCACCAGGATGCAGGAGAGTTGATTTCCTATCGCCCTGTGAAGGAGGACTGCAGTGACGGACGAATCCACCCCCCCCGACAGGCCACAGATGACCCGCCCCCGTCCGACCTTCTCTCTTAATGCGCTGACGGTTTCCTGAACAAAACACGCCATATCCCAGGAGGGCTCACACGCGCAGATCCTGAAGAGAAAATTCCTCAGAATCCTGGATCCGTCCGGGGTATGGACGACCTCCGGATGGAACTGAACCCCGAAGAGCCTTCTGGCGCCGTCCGTCATGGCGGCCACCGGACTGTTCTTACTGCGTGCAAGAGCCACAAATCCCTTGGGCATACGATCGATGCGGTCCCCGTGGCTCATCCAGACCGTTCGCCCTTCACCCTTTCCAAACCCGTGAAAGAGATCGTAGTCGTCTTCAATGGAAAGGGTGGCGTTGCCATATTCACGATCACCCGATCTTCCGACATCTCCACCCAGGATTTGGGTCATATACTGCATGCCGTAGCATATTCCCAGAATGGGGATATCGAGTTCAAGTATCCGTCGGTCGGCAAGAGGGGCCCCCTCGTCGTATATGCTGGCTGGCCCCCCTGACAGGATGATCCCCTTTGGAGAAAACCCCTGTATCGCTTCAAGGGACATATTGAACGGATGGATCTCGCAGTAAACCTTGGCCTCTCGAACCCGTCTCGCGATGAGCTGGGTGTACTGGGATCCAAAGTCCAATATCAACACCTTCTGTGTGTAAAGGTCAGTTGTCGTGGTCATTCGGTGGTCATCCATGGTCATGTAGTGGTTATTCGATCGTTTTCCGGCACTTTTTCGATCGTCAATCGTCCATCATACATCCCGGCAATTCTCATTATGAGGCAGCTCCGGTGTTAACATTCTGTGTGAGTGGCATCTTGCCACGACCTTTCGCGGCCGAAAGCCGCTCCCGCATGGCTATTTTCCCAAAATGAGAATTGCTGGATACATCCAAAGGTCTACTCAATCCGGTAGTTGGGTGCTTCCTTGGTGATAATGACGTCGTGGACATGGCTTTCATGGAGACCGGCGGCCGTGATCTGGATAAACTCCGGATCGGTCTGTAGTTCCTCGATGTTGCTGCATCCAAGATAGCCCATTCCCGCCCTCAACCCGCCTACCAACTGGTAGATGGTATCCGCGAGAAGGCCCCGATAGGGGACCCTTCCCACAATCCCCTCGGGAACCAGTTTCTTTTCCAGCTCAATCTCCTCCTGAAAATACCGGTCCCGGCTCCCTTCCCTCATAGCCTCTAAAGATCCCATCCCCCGATAAACTTTGTAGGTGCGGCCCTGAAAAAGGATTGTCTCACCGGGGCTTTCCTCTGTCCCGGCAAACAGACCCCCGATCATCACCGAGGAGGCGCCCCCGGCCACGGCCTTGGTGATATCGCCCGAGAACTTGATCCCCCCGTCTGCCATCACGGGGATCCCCGATTTGGCGGCCTGCGCGGCACATTCCATAATGGCCGTCATCTGAGGGACACCCACGCCTGCCACCACCCGGGTGGTGCAGATGGAACCCGGACCGACCCCTACCTTGATGCTGTCCGCCCCCGCATCGATGAGGGCCTGGGCGCCTCTGGCCGTGGCTACATTTCCGGCAATCAGCTCAACCCCGGGAAAAGCGCCTTTGGCCCTGGCCACGCTTCGAAGCACCATCTCGGAATGGCCATGGGCTGTATCGATCACCACGACATCCGCCGACGCCTTCAGAAGCTCCTCGATTCGT
This sequence comes from uncultured Desulfobacteraceae bacterium, assembly GCA_964384085.1. Lineage (GTDB taxonomy): Bacteria > Desulfobacterota > DSM-4660 > Desulfatiglandales > Desulfatiglandaceae > AUK324. The sequence continues at coordinate 29,261 of CAYLJZ010000013.1, read as the reverse complement.
TCCTCCATATCAGGCCCGACACCTACCGCGGCCCCCACCCTCAGGCGGCCGAGATGGTCCTTGCAGGCATAGGGATATTGCTTGATCTTCTCAATATCCTTTATGGTGATCAACCCTTTAAGCTTTCCCTTATCGTCCACCACCAGAAGTTTTTCGATGCGCCGCTCATGGAGGATCGCCTTGGACTCCTCCAAGGTAATACCGACTTTGGCCGTGACAAGGTTCTCCTTTGTCATGACCGATTCCACAGGTTGATCCAAGTTGGTCTCAAACCTCAGGTCTCTGTTGGTAATGATGCCGACCAGATTCTCCCCCTTCACGACCGGGACCCCTGAAATCTTATATTTACTCATGATATCGATTACATCCTGGATCTTACGCTCCGGCTCGATGGTAATGGGGTCGACAATCATGCCGCTCTCTGATTTTTTCACCTTTTCAACTTCAAGGGCCTGTCGGTCGATGCTCATATTTTTGTGAATAAACCCGATGCCCCCCTGCCGGGCGATGGTGATGGCAGTTTGAGCCTCTGTCACCGTATCCATGGCTGCACTGACAATGGGGATATTCAGGCTGATATTCCGCGACAATCGGGTCTTCACATCGACCTGGGCCGGCAATACCGAAGAACGGGCCGGAACCAGAATCAGATCATCGAATGTATATCCGAACCGGATGTCCTTTTTTCTCATGTCGTGCTCCTTCCGGATTCCGTCAACTGGTTGAGTGAGCTAAACAATTATGTGGTTGCGGGTTTCGGGTCACTTGGCTTCGCCGTCATTCAGTCGTCATTCGGTGGTCATTCAGTCGTCATTCGACCTTGGACCTTGGACTTTGGACCTTGGACCATTAAAAGCCCTTCCAGCAGGTCAGACATGCTCGCAACAAGATCGACCTCCTCAAGAAACCGGAGAATTCCGATAATGACAAGAGCGCCTGCAACGATCACATCGGCCCGTCCCGAATCCAGTCTGAGGCGCGCCACCCTCTCCGCAGTTGTCAGGATTTTCATCTTCGCCAGGCACGCCTCCAATTGCGACAGGGTCACTTTCAGCCCGTTGATCCTATCCGGCCTGATGTCATCCATTGCAATTCCGTGAACCAGGGCCGCGAGGGTGGCGATGCTCCCCCCCGTTCCCACCAGCAGGGGGACCCCGCGGATATCTGACGCCACAGGTTTCAGGCGATGCTCAACCTCTCTTGACAGGGCGTCCAGATCGCCCACTCCCGGCGGATCGGATCCAATGAATCTTTTTGTCAGGACGGCCGCACCCAGGGACAGGGACACCCCCTTGATCTCCCCGCCCATATTCCGCAAAAACTCCGTTGTGCCGCCCCCCAGGTCAAAAACAAGAGCGTCTCCATGAATATTCAGGGCGGCACACGCGCCCCTGCCGCTGAGAAAAGCCTCTTTCTCTCCTGATATCAGCTCGACAGGTAAACCGGTCCCTTCGTAAAGACGAGACAGAAAGCGGTCGCCATGGACCGCATTCCTGATGACGCCGGTTGCAACGGCATGGACCTGAGTGACCCGGTATTCGGCGATGAGCCGGCAAAAATCGCGCAGCACATCGAGTACCCGTGCCGTCGCGTCAGGCCCTATTCCTCCGTCGCCTTCGAGTCCGAAATCGGCGGCAAGGCGGATATACGCCCGCCGTCTGGCCAGAGGCGCCCATCCCCACGGCGACGATTCTGACCTCTGGGCGATCAGGAGTCTCGCGGTGTGGCTGCCGATGTCAATTGAGGCTGCTAATTCCTTCATTTGCGTGAAATGGTACCAGATCGAGAAATGTTTTTCAACTGGGTCCGTCTCTAACAGAGATTCGAGGCACTGTCAATCATGACCGCCTCTGGATGGAATAAAGATGAAGCGCGTTAAATTCTTCCTTGACAAATGCAGTCGCTTTTCTGTAAAGGGGAATTGCGTCTGTTGTTCCCAGATTATGAACCTCATTTCTTGCAGGGTAACGAGATGAAATACCTCCAATTGAGATCTTCACCCTAAACTGATAAACTTATTAAGAAATATTCCATCAATTCGGCTCTCTTAGATGGAGGGAATCCGTTTATTGTGAACAGCATGTAACTCACCCCGTTTTTTTTGACATACGGTCTGTTTTCGTTCGTCAGAGGAGCTCTCAGGAAAAACCCACAGGATTGAGGCAACAGGACAATGGAAGTTAAATTGGAACGGACGATCGCTTATTGCCTTGCAGCCATTTTACTCGTAGTAGGAGTAATTTGTTATACGGCCTTCGCAAAAAAGGCGCCTGAACAACCCATAAGGATCATGTTCAAAAACACCGGGGGAAATGTCCTGTTTGATCATAAGGAACATCTTTCCGAATCGGGGTATGGTCTTGCCTGCAACGATTGCCACCATGACCTGGAAGAAGAAGGCGCCAGACCCGATGCGTGTGGAGAATGCCATACTGAAGACAGCGAAGATGCCCCGAAGCGATCCGATGCCTTTCATACCCAGTGCAAAGACTGTCACAGCGATGGCGGAGGGCCGGTGAACTGTGGAGAGTGCCATGCCATGGGGAATTAGAGAACTGAGGGATTGGGGAATCAAGGGATTGAGGGACTCAAGGATTGGGGCAGGAGGCAGGAATAATGAAAAAACCGTTTTTCGGTCTGACGAAACCTAAATTGACCTACTCAGGGATTGAAGACATCGGACATGATATTCAAGAGATTCCTCCCTCGGGCAGGCTGTTCCTTTCCCTCAACTGCAAACAACAAGACATGCAGGACCTCACCGTTTCTACCGGCCATGAGGTCAGAACCGGCCAAAGAGTGAGACCTTTCTCAGGCAGGGAGGCCTATCTGACCTCGCCAGCCACAGGCATAATTACCGATATATCTTTTGAAACGGGCCATTTCGATCGGTCCTTTGTCTCGCTTTCCATTCAGGCCGGGCAGAAAGATAACTGGGACGCTGAATTCGAACAGGCCGATATGAAGCCGGATTCCGAAAATGTCCTCTCCTTTTTATCAGGTCTTCCCGGAATTTCTGACGTGAGTTCCCTCATTCGGGGAAAAACGCCTCTCCATACGGTCGTTGTCAGCGGCCTTGACCAAGACCTGCTGATTGTCACCAACCAGCTCAGCCTGAAGAACGGGGCGGAACATCTGGCCCACGGGATCGACTGCCTGCAGAAAATCACAGGCGCCGGCAAAGTGATCCTTGCCGTTCCCCCTTCCCTCCGTTCTGAGGCTGAAAAGGGGGGCGTCGAGGTCAAGGTCATCGATCCGGCATATCCCAATGCCATTCCCAGGCTGCTGATCAAACAGGTCCTCGGCATCACGGCGCCGGCATCCAGGCGTCTGGAAGATCTCGGAGTGGGCGTTGTCGGGACCGAGTCGGTGATCGCCCTGGGGAAGGCGTTTGCCGAGAAAAAGCCGCCCATGTCCAAGGTGCTGACGGTCATTGACAAGGGAAACCGGTCCATCGGGGTACGCGCCCGCATGGGAACACCGGTCGGTCACATTCTGGACGCCCTTCGTATTACCCTCACAGAGGGAGATCGTCTGGTCTTCGGCGGTCCCATGTCAGGGAGGGGGATCTATTCCATCGAGATGCCCCTCGGCCCGGATACGGATGCCATTCTGGTGCAGGACAAGGCCCAGGTGATTCCCGCATCCAGCGATCCCTGCATCAACTGCGGAGAGTGCGTTAGGGCCTGTCCTGCCGGTGTGCCTGTCAACATGCTCATACGCCTTCTCGAAAACGGCCTGTACGAAGAAGCGGCTCAGCAATACGACCTCCTGTCGTGCGTCGAATGCGGCCTCTGCAGCTATGTCTGCATCATGCGGATCCCCATATTTCATTATATCATGCTTGGGAAACACGAACTTGCCTTAACCGGATACCTGGAGGAATCCAATGGATAGCCCACCCCTCTTCGTCAGTTCGCACGCCCCGTACTGGCACAATGGAAGCAGGCTCTCGATCAAAAATGCCAATATCATGATAGCCGCCCTCCCAGCGGTCATCATGGGCATCTATCAGTACGGCGCCCCCGCTCTCGGGGTCGTGGCCCTGTCGGTTTCCGCCGCGATGATATGGGAACTTCTGATGAATCTGGTGATGAAACGACCGGTGAGCATTGGAGACGGCAGCGCCGCTCTCACAGGCCTTCTTTTCGCCATGCTCCTCCCGGCAGCCGCCCCGTGGTGGGTTGTCGTGCTGGGCGCCTTTCTCGCCATCGTGGTGGGCAAACAGATTTACGGAGGGATCGGGTGCAATCCCCTGAATCCCGCACTCGTCGCCATTGCCGTCATTTTCCTCTCATGGAAAGGACTCCTCGACTTTGACGAGGCCCTTGTCAACTACGATCTCGGGTTTTTTATGGTGTATCCGCTTGCTGCCCTCAAGCATTTCGGGACATCCGCGGTTTCCGATTTCTCTGCTTCGGGTCTCCTCATGGGACAGTGTTCCGGCGCCATCGGCGCTACCTTCGGTCTCGGTCTCATTGCCGGCGGGGTTTACCTGATCCTTCGCGGGATGATCCGATGGGAAATATCCCTCTCTTTCCTGGCAGGGGTCTTTGTGACCGCGCTCCTGTTCAACCTCTCAGACCCTGAAAAGTATGCAGGGCCCCTGTTCCACCTCCTGACCGGATACACCTTGATCGGCGCCTTTTTTCTGGCGACCGAAGACTCGTCATCGCCGGTAAATTTCTTCCCCATGTTGATTTTCGGTGCGGGCGCCGGTTTTCTCACAGTCTTGATCCGGAATATCGGGGCGTTCGTAGACGGGACCGTCTTCGCCATCCTCATGATGAGTGTCGCCAACCCGCTTATAGACAAGATACGTCCAAAGGCATTGGGAAGGGGGATGAACCATGCGTGAAATGTTCAAGCTCTTTATCGTTGTTGTGGTGTTCAGCAGTATCTCGGGGAGCGTACTGGCCGCTATTCAGAACGCCACCAAGGATAGAATCGAATATCAGCAGCTCAAGTTTGTCAAAGGCCCCACCATCAAGCAGATCATGGAAGGGTGCTCCAACGATCCCCTTATTGATCGTCTGAAAATCGTTGATGAGGGAAACGACAGGAACTTTTTTATCGGGAAATTCGACGATAAGCCCGATACCGTAGCATTCGAGATCTTTGGAAAAGGGTACGGCGGGGTCATGGGTGTCATTGTAGGGGTGAACCTGAAAGACGACAAGATCATCGGCGTCGGGGTCACCACCCATAGCGAGACCCCCGGCGTAGGATCCAGGGCCAAGACAGACCCGGAGTTTGCCGCCCAGTTCAAGGGGGCATCCATTCTCGATCCCTTCAAGGTCAAGGCCGACGGCGGACAGATCGATGCCCTTAGCGGCGCAACCATATCTTCACGGGGGGTGTGCGGTGCGCTCGTTTCGGCCGGCGAGGTCTACAAGAAGTTCAAACCCGAAATCGTCAAGAAGCTGAAAGAAAAGCAGGGCTAAGGAGATAAGCGGTTATGGCAAAAACAGTGGTTCAGGAATTCACGAAGGGGCTTTGGGCTGAAATACCCCCTTTTCGCCTGGTCCTTGGTTTGTGTCCGACCCTGGCAGTGACCAAGAGCGTGGAAAACGGCATCGGTATGGGGGTCGCAGTGATATTCGTCCTTGTCTGCTCCAACATGCTCATCTCACTTCTCAGAAACGCCATACCCAAAAAGGTCCGGATTGCCTGCTATATCGTGGTAATCGCCACCTTCGTCACCGTCGTGGAACTGGTTATGCAGGCCTATGCCTACCCTCTTTTTTTAAAGCTCGGGATTTTTATCCCCCTCATTGTCGTCAACTGCATTCTTTTGGGCCGGGCAGAGGCATTTGCGTCCAAGAACGGGGTGCTGGCCTCGTTTGCCGACGGCCTTGGCATCGGGGTTGGTTACACAATCGCCCTGACTGCCCTGGCCATCATTCGGGAGGTGTTCGGCAACGGCACTTTTTACAATATTCCCGTTTTTGGTCCATCCTTTGAACCGTTTTCGTTCATGGTCCAGGCCCCCGGGGCCTTTGTCTGTCTCGGACTCATGCTGTGCATCATGAATATCCTGGGGAAAAAGTAGGTTGCTGGTTGCTTGATGAGGGTCGCATCGCTATGCAATCTTTTTCAAAGTCAGTGATGAGTTGTCGAGTTTCCAATTTCAGAACTCATTAAAGTTAGGAGTCAGGCAATGACAGATTATATCCTGCTGATCGTAAGCTGCATCTTTGTCAACAACATCCTCCTGATGCAGTATTTAGGGAACTGCCCGTTTCTGGGAGTCTCCAAACGGATGGAGACTGCCGTGGGAATGGGCATGGCCGTGGTATTTGTGCTGGTAATGGCCGGAGCCATCACCTGGGTCGTCGACATCTTTCTCCTGAAAACCTTCGGCCTCGAATACCTGCGGACCATCTCATTTATTCTGGTTATTGCATCCCTCGTCCAATTCGTCGAGATGTTTCTCAGAAAGAGCATCCCGGCGCTCTATTCCGGGCTCGGCATATTTCTCCCGCTGATCACCACAAACTGCGCAGTCCTGGGCGTCTGCCTCATCAACATCATGGAGGAATACAATTTCACGCAGACCCTTGTCGCATCCTTCAGTTATGCCGTGGGATTCGCCCTGGCCCTTGTTCTGTTTGCCGGCATTCGTGAACGGATTATCCTGGCAAGGGTCCCGAAGCCTCTCCAGGATACATCCATCGGACTTGTGACCGCCGGGATGCTCTCCCTTGCCTTCTTCGCATTCAAGGGGATGGTCTGAGAAATAAAGAATGAAGAGTGAATCCATGACGATCAATGACAGCGCAGCCAATGACCACCGAATGACCATTGACCGATTAACCAAGCCTGGAGGGAAGCCATGTTAGGGGGTCTTTTAGTGATGGGGGGACTGGGCATCGTGATAGGCGTCGGCCTGGCCATGGCCTCGAAGATATTCTATGTGTATGTGGATCCCAAGATCGAGGCCGTAGAAGAGGCATTGCCCGGGGCCAATTGCGGCGGGTGCGGATTCCCAGGGTGCAGCGCCAATGCGGTGGCTATCGTATCAGGAAAATCCTCCCCCTCATCCTGCGTGGCAGGGGGACCTGACGTCGCGGCTGCCATTGCCAGGGTGCTGGGCGTTGAAATCACTTTGAAAGAACCGGAGATCTCCAAACCGGGATGCTACTATGGGGTCCAGGACGCCGACATTAAATACCTGTATCAGGGGATCAGCGACTGCCGGGCTGCGGCATTGCTGGACGGGGGCACCAAGATCTGCCCCATCGGATGTCTCGGTCTGGGGACCTGCGTCAGGGCATGCCCGTTCGGCGCGCTCTCCATGGGTCCCGACAACCTGCCGGTGGTGGACACGGCGCTCTGTACGGGATGCGGCACCTGCGAACGGGTCTGTCCCAAGCATATCATCACCCTCACCTCTACATCGGAACGGATGATCGGCGAATATGTAACGGATGAATGTACGGCCCCCTGCCAGCGTAACTGCCCGACAGGAATCAACATCCCCGCCTTTATTCAGGAGATCCGCCACGGAAATTACGAGGCAGCCCTTGCCATTATCAAGGAGAAATGTCCCCTCCCTCTGATCTGCGGGTACATCTGTCCGGCCCCGTGCGAACTCGCCTGTCGACGCAACCTGGTCGACGAGGCCGTCGCCATCAACCCGCTCAAGCGGTTTGTCTCAGACTATGAGATGCGGACGGGGAAGCACATCACCCCCTTCAAGGCCCCCGGCACCGGTCAGAAAATCGCCGTTGTAGGCGGCGGCGCAGAGGGGCTCACCCTCAGTTACTATCTGGCAAGGCTCAGTTACCAGCCCACGATCTTTGAGGCGAAACCTCAATTGGGAGGCATCCTCAGATATGTAATTGCCGAAGACAGGCTCCCTCGAAAGGTCCTGGATTACGAGATAGCGGGAATTCTGGAAACCGGGGTAGAGGCGCGAAATAACGTGACCATGGGCTACGATTTCGATCTCCAGTCGTTGTTTGAGGAGGGATTTGACGCCGTTGCCCTCACCAAGGGCGGGTTTGACAGCAGACAGATCCTGAAGCCCGATCCGAGCGGTTACGATGCATCGCTGCCCGGCGTGTTTACCATGTTCGATTTCCTTTATTCCCTTTCCAAGGGGAAGAACATTCGCCAAAGCCGAAGGGTGGTCATTGCTCACGGTGGGCTGGAAGGCCTCGAACTGGCTCGAAAATGCCGGAACATGGGAGCCCAGCATGTCACGATTGTCACCAATCTCCCCTATCATGAGCTACCCATCGAGCTGCAGCATGCCAGGGCCCTCTCTGCCGAGGGGATCGTTGTCAGGCCCTCGACCGTGGTTACCTCCCTTCAGGGAATTTCGCGAAGGCTGGTGAGGGTGACCATTGAAGAAACAGGTCCGAACGGTGAAGCCCCGGAGGGAAACACGACCATCAGCGCCGACACCTTGATCCTTCCGGCCGGACGTCTCCCCGAATTCGTATTCGTCCGGTCCGAGGAGGCGGAAGGCCTGGGCCCGGGAGAGATCGCATGGCAAACCATCGAGACCTTTCGCACCTTCGCGGGGGCAAAGGACGGCATCTGCACGCCCCCTGAACCCGGTCGAATCAGCGATTCATCCGCTGTGGTCAAATCCCTTCTTTCGGGCCGAAGGCTCACTCGGGCCATTCACCGCTATCTGACCGACGGTACGATCCCGCCCATTGAACATCTGGCATGCGAGGCGGAGACGATCCTGAACGTCACGGAAGTTCACGATGTCGCCCCGTCCGAAAGACAACGACCGCCTATCCTGGACGTGACAGGGGACAGCAAGCGGGCCTGGATATTCCCCAGCGAATACCCGGGCCTGGATGAGGCCTCGGCCAGAAAAGAGTCTGAACGATGTCTGAAATGCGGCCTCATCTGTTATCGGAAACAGAAGTGAGTGGGGATTGAGGAATTGGGGAATGCTGAGATGCTGGATGCGGGGATGACTTGGATGGTTGGATGATTGGATGCTGGAATTGGGTAACTGAAATCCGTGAAATCTGCGTAATCTGTGGATTAGATTGAGGAATTGAGAAAGCCCGGTAAGGAACACCTGCCGTTAGATTGATTGTGAGGGTGCGGGTCTTGAGCCGCAGCCCGGAGAAGAGAAATGCCTGAAAACATCATCACCATTGACGGACGTCAATTGGAGTTTGAAGCCGAAGAGACCATTCTCGATGTTGCCAGACGCAACGGGATATTTATCCCCACGCTCTGCCATATCAAAGGCGCCCGGCCTACGGGGGCGTGCAGAATATGCGTCGTGGCAGTTGAAGGCGCGCGTACCCTTCTCCCTGCATGCGCCACCCCTGCGGCACCTAAGATGGTGGTCCACACCCATTCGCCATCAGTCATCGACGCAAGAAGAGTCATCATCGCCCTCCTGCTTCAGTCCGGCAACCATAACTGCGCCATCGCCACCAACCGGGCACAGGACTGGACCTCGTTTCAGCAACAGGTGGCAGACTATGACCAGAGCGCCGACCTCTGTCCAGCCCACAGCGCCTGTAACCTGCAGGCCTATGCCTACCGGTATCAGGTGGACACCACCGGTTTTGTGAGGGCCGTGACCGACTATCCGATGGAGATGGCAAGCCCGTTGATTGTCAGGGATTTCTCTCGATGCATCCTCTGCGGCCGCTGCGTGGAGGCCTGCAACACCATCCAGGTCAACAATGCCATCGCTCACGGATTCAGGGGGGCCAGGGCCAAGATCGTCGCCATGGGCAACGACAATCTGCAACGTTCGGATTGCGTTTTCTGCGGGGAGTGCATTCAGGCATGCCCGGTAGCGGCACTGGTTGAAACCAAGAGCCGCTACAAGATACGGCAGTGGGAGGCCCGTCATGTGCGCACCACCTGTCATTATTGCGGCGTCGGGTGCCAACTGGATCTCCATATCAAAGACGACAAGATCATGAAGGTCACCGGCGTCGAGGACGCCCGTCCCAACCAGGGAAGGCTCTGCGTCAAGGGACGATTCGGGTATGATTTTGTGCAGAGCCCGGACCGACTGACCGTTCCCATGATTCGGGAAAACGGTACGCTGAGGGATGCCTCGTGGCATGAGGCCCTCGATTTAGTGGCATCCAAGATGCAGCAGATAATCCGGACGGACGGCCCTGAGGCAGTGGCCGGCATCTGCTCTGCCAAGTCCACCAACGAGGCCCTCTACCTGATGCAGAAACTCTTCCGCACAGGACTCGGCACCAACAACCTTGCTTCCCCCTTCGCCGCCTCGGGCCTCAACAATCCCATTGCCGAACTGGAAAAAGCCAGGTCCATCTTTCTGATCGGATCGGACATCACCGAAGAAAACCCGGTGGCCGGCACCTTCGTCAAACGGGCCGCCAAGAGCGGGTGCAAGCTGATCGTGGCCAATTCACGGCCCACCAAGATCGCCACCTTTGCCGAGATCCCCCTGTTTCTGAGAGAAGGGTCCGAGTCGGTCCTGGTCAGCGGCATTATTCAGGAACTGATCTCGCGCGGCCGTTCCTGCTCAGACAGTATTCGAGAGATCGCCGCCAGTTTTACCATGGACAAGGTGAGCGAGGCTACCGGCCTTTCCGAGGGCCAGATCCGCGGCGCGGTGGATGTCCTCGATGCGGACGGACCGACCATGCTGGTTTACGGCTCCAAGGTGGCGTCCTTTGCACGGACATTCGTTCGGCTGCAGGAGACATTGGGCAATTTGGGGGTGGAATGCGGCGGTGTCAATTATCTCGGGGATCTCAACAACTCGCAGGGCGCCTGCGACATGGGGTTCCTCCCCGCGTTTCTTCCGGGCTACCAGTCGGTGGAAGATGAAAAGGCCCGCAGTGCCTTTGAGGATGCCTGGGGGACCCCCCTTTCAGGGGTCCCGGGTCTGACCTTTCCACAACTGATCAAGAACATGGCGGGACTCTCCTCCGACAAAGAAAAAAAGATCCGGTTCTTCTATTGCGTAGGGGAGAACCTCGCGATCGCCCGGCCTGCCATGCCCGCTATTACAGCGGCCCTGGAATCGGTCGACTTTTTGGTGGTTCAGGACATCCTGAAAAATGAGACGCTGGAGCATGCGGACGTGGTGCTCCCTGCGGCCGCCTGGTCGGAAGAAACCGGCACCTACACCAACTGTGAGCGGAGGGTCAGCCTGATGCGCCGGGCCGTCCCCAGCCCGGGCGAGGCAAAGCCCGAGACGTGGATCCTCACGCAATTGGCCAACCGCCTGGGTCTCCACTGGGAGCATGAAACCAACCAGAGCGTCTGGGAAGATGAAATCATAAAGATTGTCCCCTTCCTCAAGGGAATCACCTACGATCGGCTGGAGCATGGGGGGATCTGCTGGGCCCTGCCCGATCCGGCATCGCTCGGAATCACCGGCTTCGCAGACGTCAAATCGCCACTCCGTCGGCCGGGCTGGACATCCTTCAACTACCACCACCGCACCCTTCTGGAACAGTGCGAAGGCCTCCTTGAATCGATTCCTCACACCAAATTTATGACGGCCTACGAACCCCCGGGCGATCCGGAAGAGGTGCGGCAGAAATTCATTGACCTCCTCCGTGAGGAAGAAAAGCCCGAGGCCAAGGAGGAAATCGATCGAATCCTGGCCGAGTATAAGGACCACCGCGGCGGGCTGATCCCTGTTCTTCAGCAGGTACAGGGGATCCTGGGGTTTCTCCCGATCCGTGTTCAGCACTATATCGCCCTGGGCCTTGGGATGCCCTCATCCGATGTCTTCGGCGTGGTATCGTTCTATTCCTTCTTCACCATGGTGCCCAGGGGCAAACATATCATCCGTATCTGCCTGGGAACGGCGTGCTTTGTGAAGGGCTCTGGAAAACTCCTCGATATCCTCAAGCGTCATCTGCACGTGGACGTGGGTCAGACCACAGCGGACAGGGAGTACTCCCTCGATGTCGTGAGGTGTGTCGGGGCCTGCGGGCTGGCCCCTGTCATGGTCGTTGACGACGAGACCCACGGTCAGATGGAGCCGTCGCAGATCATCGGTATCGTAGAGGCGGTCAGGGGGACGAAGTAGTAGGCGTGAGGCGCAAGGCGCAAGGTGTGAGGCGTGAGGTGTGAGGCGTGAGGGGAATGTATTCGATATGAAATTGAAAGAGATCGTTGAAAAGCTGCAATTGACCGTCAAGACCGGCGCCGGGCTTCTGGATCGGGAGGTGAAAGGGGGCTACGTCAGTGATCTGATGAGCGATGTCATGGCCAATGCCGGAGAAGGGTCCCTCTGGATAACGCTTCAGATCCATCAGAACATCGTGGCTGTTGCAGTCATGAAATCTCTTGCCGGCATTGTCCTGATCAACAGTCGTGCCCCGGAACCGGAGACCTTACAGAAGGGAGAGGAGGAAGGGATTCCGATCATGGTCACGGACATGCCCGCATTTGAGTTGGCAGGGAGGCTTTTTGCGTTAGGGATTTCAGGAGGGTGATATCCGTCGGATCGCATAGGGGCCGCTGTGGGGGGACATGGTAACACATCTTTGAAAGTGCTGCTGGCTGACCTGCACATTCATACCTGTCTTTCTCCCTGCGCTACCCTCGATATGACGCCTCGAAAGATCGTAAAAGAGGCACAGAAAAAGAAATTGGACATCATTGCCATCACCGATCATAACAGCGCCGAAAATACCGGTGCGGTGATGGCTGCCGCGAGAGGTACGGGGCTGACCGTCATTCCGGGGATGGAAATCACGACCTCGGAAGAGGTTCACATCGTTGCGCTCTTCGAGAATGTGCGGGCTGCGCTGGCTATGCAGGCCGTGGTCTACGAGGAGCTCCAGACGGGAGAAAACGACGAGGACCTCTTCGGCATGCAGGTGGTTGCCAACGAGTTTGACGAGGTGGAGGCGATGAACCCGCGGCTTCTCATCGGCGCTACTCGAATGGACGTGGTCCAGGTGGTTGACAGCATTCATAGTCTGAAGGGCCTGGCCGTGGCGGCCCATATCGACCGGGATGCCTTCAGTATTCTGGGCCAGTTGGGCTTCATCCCCGACGACCTGAAGCTGGATGCCCTGGAGATATCGCGAAGAATGACCCTGGAACAGGGACGGATGGCCTACAGCCACCTGAAGCGGTTCCCCTTTATTACATCATCGGATGCCCACGACCTCGACGATATCGGCGCCAGCCCGACCGCCTTTCGAATAGGGGGGCCTGAACTGGCGGAACTGGACCATGCCTTCAAGGCGACAGGGGGGCGGAGGATTGAATATTCGGGGATTGAGGAATTACGGGATTGGGGAATTGAGGGATTGAGCGATTGAAAGATTGGTCAGTAGAGGCCCTGTGAATCAATGAATCCGCAAATCCCAGAATCCCTAAATTCCTGAATTTCGTAATCTCTCAATTCTCGTTTCACTATGCAGGACCTGTCACTTCACATATTGGACATCGCAGAAAACGCGACGCAGGCCGGGGCCACGCTCATTGAAATCGATATCTCAGAAGACACAGACAAAGACCTTCTGGAGATAAGCATTCGGGACAATGGGAAGGGAATGGACGCGGAGATGCTCAGACATGCGACCGATCCCTTTGTCACCACCCGGACTACCCGTCGCGTAGGAATGGGTCTCCCGCTGCTGCAACAGGCGGCGAGAGAGACCGGGGGCGACCTGCGGATAACATCTGAATCGGGGAAGGGAACCAGGGTTGTTGCGACCTTTCAGAAAAGCCACATCGACCGAAGGCCGCTGGGAGACATGGGCGCCACCCTGACAACCCTTATCATGGGGAACCCCGACCGGGACTTCGTTTACACATCCAGCCTTCGCGAAGAAGCGGTGGAGGTGGATACCAGGTCTATTCGAAAGGAACTGGACGGCGCCATGGGCATCAATGACCCGGCAGTCATTCGGTTGATTCAGGACCTCTTCAGAGAGAAAAAAGATTGATAAGCGTTCACAGGTTCCGGGTTTGCCGCTGCAGCGGGAGTCAAGGCTGAAGAAAAAGATAGACTCCAAGAACCCCTGAACCTCTGAACCCGTGAACGGTTACAAGGATTGAAGTGGAGGCATAAAATGGCAAAGCTCAAGGTGGAAGACCTCAAAAGGATCAAGGAATCGATGAAGGGGACGGTCAATCTTCGGCAGGGAGATTACCGCGTAAAGATAACCGTCCATATGGGCACGTGCGGCATCGCCGCGGGCGCCAGGAAGCTCATGTCCGCGTTGCTCGAAAAACTTGAAAAAAGCGGCGCTGCCGACATTATTCTGACATCTTCGGGGTGCGCGGGATTATGCAACCACGAGCCGATGATCACCGTGGAGATGACGGATTCGGCCCCTGTTAAATATATAAAACTCGATCCGGACAAGGTCGGCAGGATATTTGACGAGCATGTCATCGGAGGTCATCCGGTTGCCGAATATGCCCTTGCTGTCGGGAGCGAGACGACCTACTGAAAAATTTAGGGATTCAGGAATTTAGGAATTAGGCGATTTAAGAATTCGGGAATTTTGGGGTTGGGGGATTCAGGAATTTAGGAATTTTGTCGACTAAGATAATTTTTAATCCTTCAATTCGCAATTCCTCAATCCCTCAATTTGCAATCCCTCAATTCGGAATCTACGAGGCGTTTTTATGGAAAAAAAGTATCGCGTTCACCTGATGGTATGTGCAGGCACCAGTTGCGTATCGAGCGGTTCGCTTGACGTGAGAGATGCGCTGGTGGAGGAAATCCACAAGAATGGACTTCAGGATGAAGTCTTTATCGCCACCACCGGCTGCAACGGCTTCTGTGCGGCCGGTCCATTGATGATCGCCTATCCCGACAAGATATTCTATCAGAAGCTCAAGGTGGAGGACGTTCCCTATTTTGTCGAGGAATACCTGATCAAGGGACGGGTGGTCAAAGAGCATCTCTTCGAAAGTCCGGAAGCAGCCGAGGCCATTCCTAAAATCTCGGACATTGGATTTTTCAGCCGCCAGGTCCTGGTCGCCCTGAAAAACAGGGGGCTGATAGATCCGGACAACATCGATGAATATATCGCGAGGGACGGCTATACGGGCGCTGCCAAGGCCCTTCTTGAAATGACTCCTCAGGAAATCGTCGAAGGGATGAAGACCTCAGGGCTCAGGGGTCGAGGGGGGGCCGGTTTTCCCACAGGACTCAAGTGGCAGTTCTGCGCCGCAGCCCCGGGTAGCCCGAAGTATATGCTCTGCAATGCGGACGAGGGAGACCCCGGCGCATTCATGGACCGCTCCATCCTGGAAAGCGACCCCCACTCGGTCCTGGAAGGGATGATCATCGGCGCCAAGGCCATCGGATCAAATCATGGATATATCTACGTACGCGCCGAGTACCCCCTGGCCATCAAGCGTCTTCAGACGGCCATCAAACAGGCCAAGGACTATGGTCTTCTGGGCAGCGACATCCTGGGGTCAGGCTTCGACATGGAGATCGATCTCTATTTCGGGGCCGGCGCCTTTGTGTGCGGGGAAGAGACCGCCCTCATGCGATCCATCGAGGGACAGCGGGGCATGCCACGCCCCAGGCCCCCATTTCCCGCCCAGAAGGGCCTCTGGGACAAGCCATCGGTCCTGAACAATGTGGAGACCCTGGCCAATATCCCTCAGATCATCTACCGGGGCGCAAAATGGTTCAGCAGCCTCGGGACAGAGAAGAGCACCGGGACCAAGGTATTTGCTTTGAGCGGCCGGGTCCGGAACATCGGCCTCATTGAAGTGCCTATGGGCACCCCGCTGCGATCCATCATCTATGACATCGGCGGCGGCATCCCCGACGGCAAAAAATTCAAGGCGGTCCAGTTGGGCGGGCCTTCGGGCGGGTGCATCCCCGCGCATTTGCTGGACACTCCGGTGGACTACGAGAACATCGCCAAGACAGGCGCTATTGTCGGTTCCGGCGGGATGGTGGTCATGGACGAGACCTCCTGCATGGTGGATGTGGCCCGGTTTTTTGTGGATTTCACCACCGACGAATCGTGCGGCAAGTGCACCCCCTGCCGTGAAGGGAGCCGCCAGCTCCTCTGGATACTGGAGAGGATCTGTCAGGGCGAAGGAGTGCCGGAAGACCTGGAGCGTCTTGAAAAACTGGCCAAAGTGCTCCAGACAGCCTCCCTCTGCGGACTGGGCCAGACGGTGCCCAATCCGGTCCTCAGCACCCTCAGATACTTCCGGCATGAGTACGAGGCCCATATCTACGACAAGCACTGCCCCACCGGCGCCTGCAAGCGGCTGAGCGCCCCCCCGTGCCAGTCCACCTGCCCGATGGGACAGGATGTGTCCACCTATGTCGCGCTGATCGGGCAGGGGAACTTCGATAAGGCCTGGGAGATCATTCGAAAGGAAAATCCGATCCCCATGGTCCTGGGGCGTGTCTGCCCTCATCCGTGCGAGAGCAAGTGCAAACGGGGCGAGACCGATAAGCCCATCAGCATTTGCGCTTTGAAACGATTCGTTGCGGACAAAAACCGCGACAAGCTGAAAGAGATTCAGACTGCCCGTGTCCTTTACACTCAAGACAAGGTGGCGGTGATCGGTTCCGGTCCTGCGGGCCTTGCCACGGCCCACGATCTCGCCCTCAAGGGCTATCCCGTCACTGTCTTCGAGGAATTGCCCGTGGCCGGAGGGATGCTCCATGTGGGCATCCCTGAATACAGGCTCCCGAGGGATGTCCTGAACGACGAGATCGACGGAATTCGACGCCTCGGAGTGACCATTCGGCTTGGCATGCGCGTGGGACGCGACATCACCATCGACCAGTTGAAAGATGAGGGGTACAAGGCCTTTTTCTTCGGCATCGGCGCCCACAAAGGCCTGAAGCTCCGCATCCCCGGCGAGGATGAATTCGAAGGGTTTATAGATGCGGTCGCATTCCTGAGAAAGGTCAATCTGGGGGAGAGGAAGGCCCCCGGAAAACGGGTCTGCGTGATCGGGGCCGGCAATTCGGCCATCGATGCGGCCCGGACATCCCTTCGCCTCGGGGCCGAAGAGGTCCATATCGTCTACCGCCGGCAGCGGGAGCAGATGCCGGCCAACCCGGCAGAGGTGGATGCGGCAGACGAGGAAGGGATTCATATCGACCTGTTGACGTCCCCGGTTCGAATCCTTGGCAAGGACGGCAGGGTGGTGGGCATGGAGTGCATTCGAAACGAACTGGGCGAGCCCGACAAGAGCGGTCGGCGCAGGCCGGTCCCGGTAAAAGGCTCGGAGTTCGTCATCGAAACGGATGTCATCATCCCCGCCATCAGCCAGCAGGCAGACTTTTCTTTTCTGAAAGAAGATCATTCGTTTCATATCAGCCGGTGGAACGGCTTTGAAGTGGACGAAAAGACCCTGGCCACCAACGTGCCGGGCTTCTTCGCCGGGGGCGATGCCGTTAGCGGACCGGCAACCGTGGTCCAGGCAGTGGCCGCAGGTCACCGGGCGGCCGTCTCCATCGACTGCTACCTGCGCGGCAAACCGTATAAAGGCTACTGGTATCCCAAACCCCACCTGATGGTGGATCGGCTCGAACTAACCGAGGCGGATGAAAAGCTCGTGCGGCCCGTCATGAGTGAACTCCCGGTAAAGGAACGGGTCCATAATTTCAAGGAGGTGGAATTCGGACTGGACGAACAGACCGCTCGTCTGGAGGCGCGCCGCTGCCTCCGCTGCGATCTCTAAGGAACGAATGGGACACTCCATACCCGCCTGGACGGACGCATCCGTTTTTCCGAAGACCTTTATCCATTGCCCCTGACCCGGAACCTTCCGGATCAGGGGTTTTCAACTGTAGCATCTAAAAATCAAGAGAAATGATCTGAGAAAGTGACTGTCATCGAAAAAAAACAACTCAATCTATCGGACATCCAAGAGCTATTGCATGCCAGGATATTTGCAGGGGAGGACAGTCTGGACATCACGGTCAAGGCCGGCACAGCGAGCGATCTCATGAGCGACATGCTCACGGGGGAGACGAGCGGCGCCATCCTGTTGACAGGGCTCTGCAATGTGCAGGTGATACGAACCGCTGTCATTGCCGATGTTGCGGCGGTGATGCTGGTACGGGGTAAACAGCCGACCCAGGAGATGATCCTTCAGGCCCGGGAGAATTTGCTGCCGCTCTTCTCGACGCCGTTTACCATGTTTACGTCCTGCGGGCGGTTGTGCGCAAAGGGACTTCGGGGCGTTGAGGGAAAGGCCCGAGCACCGGCCGTTTCTTCCGAAAGGAAGGCATGAAAGGAGCGAGGGCCCTCTGGCATGAATTCACCCTTGAACCTCTGAACCTTTGAACCCGTAACTGTTTACCCTGATTTTATGGTGCCACGTTGAAATTCTTATTGGAATTCGCGCAACCAGGGGGCCTCCTGAAAAAATACAGCGTCAAAGCCAGGGACTTCGTCAAGGCCGGCGAGGGATCTATGCAGATTCAGAGACTCCTCAAATTTATCGGATTCGATGCAGGCCTCATCCGCCGCATTTCGATCTGCGCCTACGAAGCCGAAATGAATGTGGTCATGCATGGCGGAGATGGCGAGCTGAGGCTGTTGGTGGACCCGAAAAAGGTCATCCTTGAAGTCGCCGACGACGGCCCCGGAATCGCGGATATTGATCTGGCGCTTCAGGTGGGGTACACCACGGCCCTGCCGGAACACCGGGAGATGGGGTTTGGGGCGGGAATGGGCCTTCCCAACATCCAGAGAAACGCCGATTCCCTTGAAATTCATTCAGAAAATGGCCAGGGCGCCCATCTGATAATAACCTTTGAGACAGGATCCAGCTAATGCTCGATACCCTTCAGGTTGCCGAACCGCTCCGTTATGTCCAGATCGATGAATCGCGCTGCAACGGGTGCGTCCTCTGCATGAAGGCATGCCCCACAAAGGCCATCCGCATCAGAGAGGGAAAGGCCCGAATCGAGGGGGTCTGTATCGACTGTTGTGAATGCGTTCGCGCGTGCCCGAGAGGGGCTATCCAGGCAATTACCTCAGAAAGTTTCGACCTGGCGGAAAAAGACAACGTCATTGTCAGCCCTTCCACGGTCCTTTACTCACAGTTTGGGGAAGAGGTCCTGCCCAATGATGTCCTTC
Organism: uncultured Desulfobacteraceae bacterium; assembly: GCA_964384085.1. Classification (GTDB taxonomy): domain Bacteria; phylum Desulfobacterota; class DSM-4660; order Desulfatiglandales; family Desulfatiglandaceae; genus AUK324. The sequence goes on along the minus strand of CAYLJZ010000013.1, from coordinate 10,224 downwards.
TGGGTCTCAAGCGGATGGGATTCGGCTATATCCATGACCAGTCCTATACCAGCGAAATCTTCAATCTGGCAGTGGAACTCTACATCAAAGAAAACCGGGAAAGGCCGGATGCCCCCCTTCCCTTTATATCGCCTGTATGCCCGGTGGTGGTCAGCCTGATCGCCTACAAGTTTCAATCCCTTCTCAGACACATCCCTCCACTGGTCACCCCCCGCGAGATCGTGGCCAGGGAGGGAAAGATGCGGCTGGCCGCACGACACGGTGTTGATGCGGAGGCGTTCAAGGTGGTACACATAACGCCCTGCCCTTCAAAGATGCTCTGCATGAATGAATCCATCCTGCAAAACCATTCCTATCTCGATGCAGCCATCGGGATTAACAGCATCTATGAGGAACTCAAGAACAATATTCAAGACGTGGAAGAGGATATCGTTCTCCACCACTCGGGCGGCATCGGGCTCAGTTGGGGCATGTCCGGGGGGGAAATCTCCGGGGTGGATCTGAATTGTCTTGCGGTCTCCGGCCTTCAGGAGACCATCCGGTATCTGGAGAAGATCGAGATGGGCCTCCTCGGGGATATCGATTATGTGGAATTCAGGGCATGCACCGAGGGGTGCCTCGGGGGGCCGCTCACGGTCATGGACAAGTACCAAGGAAAACGACATATTCAAAAACTCGTTCGCATGTTTGGGGTGGAGCGCCGGGTCAAGCATGGGTATGTAAAAAAGCTGTACGACAAGGGATGGTTTTTCACCGACAAGGGGCCAGCCCTCAAGAGGGAATTGACGCAGCGCTCACCTGCCGATATCGCCAAGGGCATTGAACGGCAAAACCGCATCGAGGAGATTTTGCGGCTTCTTCCGCGGAAGGAATGCGGGGCCTGCGGCTGCCCGGACTGCGTGACCTTTGCAGAGGATGTGGCAGATGGCGGAAGCTCCATCGGGAGCTGCGTTTTCTGGCAGGATCAACAGAAGGGCTGAAACCTCGAATCTTGATAAAGCCCGGGGCTCATCGCGGGGGTAATCAGGAACGTCAGGATGTAACCAGACGCCAGCAGGGGACAGGCGGAAGGCTATTCCGGATGGTTCTCAGAATGAGGGGCGGCGGAACGGAGCACAATGCGCGTCATTCGAGGGCCGAATTGCCTCTGGGCGCGGCTGGATCTATCGATACGTTTCAGAACAAAAAAGGCGATGGCTACGCCGAGAAAACCCCCGACAATAGAGGCGAGCGTCGGGTTCAGGTTCAAGGCCGGCGCAAAGGCGTTCCCCGCAATAGCGCCTGCGATCAGGGCCGTCACGGGAACAAGGTAGATGAGAAGGGAGAGGATGAGGAATGAACCGCTGGGGATGCTGATCTCAACGCAATCTCCTTTACTGGCCTCTATATCATTCTGCACCTCGACAATCATATCCCTGCCCGAGACCTCGCTGCACGATTCCCGAGATTGACAGGCTGCGCACGCAGACGATTTCTTAATCCGCACAATGGCCTTCCGGCCGGACACCGTCTCAATAATGCCTTGTTCAGTAATCATGAATGCTCCGTCAGCAACGGGTAAACAGGCAGTCCGTGTAGAATATAGCGTTACGATTTCAAACCAGACTTTTCCCTTTTTATCACGCCAGGGTGTGATCTGGCGCTCCAAAGTCGCCCGCAAAATCGATTTTGGAGTTTTCAATTTAGTAGCGTTCATACAACACCTGTGCACATAAATGCAAACCAAAATATTGTGGAACGATGACCGATATATTTAAAATACCTGCATCTGAAATCGACAACCGCATTGCCCGCATTCAAAACCGATTGCAGGAAGCGGACATGGACGCCCTCCTGGTTGTACAGAGGGTTGACCTCTTCTATTTTTCAGGGACCGCCCAGAACGGGTTCCTTTTCATACCGGCCGACGGCCCCCCGCTCCTTCTCGTTCGAAAATATCTACCGAGGGCCCGTCGGGAATCCGCCATTCGAAACATAATTGAAATCAGGTCCCCGAAGGAGGTCCCCGGCCGAATCGCCGATTTTTATGGTCGCCTCCCCCGCGCCCTCGGTTTTGAATGGGATGTCATGCCCGTCAATGAGTTTGCCTTCTACCAAAGCCTGTTCCCGGAGCAGCGGTGTGTGGACGGGTCCCGGCTCATTCTCAAGACCCGGATGATCAAATCCCATTGGGAGATCCTGCAGATGGAAAAGACGGCCCGGATTTCCTCCAGGATCTTCGAATACATTCGAAATATGATCCGCCCCGGTTATACGGAAATGGAATTCGGCGGGATGTACGAGGCCTTTGCTCGAAAGATAGGTCATGCCGGCAGGATTCGAGTGAGAGATTACCAGACAGAAGGGTATCCCTGGCATATCCTGAGCGGGGTCAGCGGCGGCATGGTGGGTCTCCTGGATTCCCCTGCCAGCGGCCAGGGAACCTCTGCGGCCTTTCCTGTGGGGGCAGGGGCCAAAAAGCTTCGGCCGGATGAACCGATCATGATCGATCTGGCCACGGTCTTCAATGGATTTCACATGGACGAGACCCGCATGTTCGCCATCGGGTCCATGCCTCCAGAGGCGCTCGATGCCTCCCTTGCGATCATCGACATCCACAATGAGGTCCTGGACCATGTCAAACCCGGCATCCCCATCAAAGACCTGTTCCATATCGCGCAGGCGGGCGCGGAAAAACGGGGATACGCCGATCCTTATCTCGGCCCCCCCGAACACAAGGTGCAGTTCATCGGCCACGGGATCGGCCTCGAACTTATCGAACAGCCCATCCTCAGCACAAAAGAGACCACCCTTCTGGAACCGGGCATGACCTTTGCGCTGGAGCCCAAGATGGTCTTCAGAAACCGCTTCTCCGCAGGGGTCGAAAGCGTCTTCACCGTCACAGAGACCGGCCAACGCCTCATCAGCCAGGTGCCGGTCGAGGTCTTTGTCTGCTAAAACAGAAACGGCTGTTTCCCCCTGAGTGCCCATTCAGACGGTTGGCCAAACACGGTGGGAATCTCAAAAACATCAGCAATCAACTCGGGCATGCAACAGCTATCTTTGCCCTGAAGGTTTATGCCCACTTGCTGCCCCGACAGGCAAAGAATCAGGTTGACGAACTGGATTCCAAAGAAGCGCCTATCTGCACCCCAGATGCACCCAGCAACGAAAATGACAAAGAAAAAGGGGTTGCTGTTTCAGCTAACCCCTTGATTTAACTGGCGCGCCCAGCAAGATTCGAACTTGCGACCTACGGATTCGTAGTCCGTCACTCTATCCAACTGAGCTATGGGCGCGAGGCAACATCAATTAGATTTATATCAGAGTCAGTGCCCTATGACAAGATGAGATTATAAATTTTTGGGGGAATTTTTCAGGCATATCGTTTGATGATCCGGTCAATGATATCGGTGGTCGAAAAGCCTGTCACAAAGGGGATGCGCTTTACCTGGCCGCCTCCTCCTCTTACCACATCGGCCCCAATTATCTCGCTCTCGGCCCAGTCGCCCCCCTTGACAAGGATGTCGGGCAACAGGTTCTGAATGACCCGGAGTGGATTCTCTTCGTCAAAGATCAGGGCCAGATCCACCGCCTCCAAGGCGGCTATCAGCTCCGCCCTTGCCTGCTGTTCAAGTATTGGCCGCTTCGGCCCTTTGATGATGCGCACAGATAGGTCGCTGTTGACAGCAACGACAAGAAAGTCCCCCAATGCTTTGGCCTCAGATAGATAACGGACATGACCGGGATGGAGGATATCGAAGCAGCCATTGGTGAACACGATCCGCTTTCCCGACGCCTTTATGCGAGAGCATTCGTCCTTTGCCTCAGCGAGGGTCTTTATTTTGGTGAGGTACATGCTGCACCGTTCTATACGATTTATGAGTGTCGATTTGCGATGGTTGATTCAAAAAGCGTATGAAAAACAAAACAATATCTACACGATCACCCCAAAAAAAGATTCTTGAAAGCTGCATCAAACAGATTCAGCCTACCCTCCCCTGACCCTCGACCCCTGTCTATCTCCCCGTACGTGCCAGGCTCAGACCGAAGACTTCTTCTGCACCCGATTTTCTGAGTATGCGGGCACACTCGTTAAGTGTGTTCCCTGTGGTGACCACGTCATCCACCAGAAGGACGGACCTCCCCTTGACGGCGTCCGGATTCTTCAGTTCAAAGGCCCCTTGAACATTTTGTAATCTTTCCTTTTTTGCGAGGCTGGCCTGGGGCGGGGTATATCTCACTCTCCTCAACGATAGAAAGTCCAGACCGACGTGAAGACACCCAGACACGTGCCTTGCCAGGAGAAGACTTTGATTGAATCCCCTTTCCCGCAGCCTTTTGGGGTGGAGCGGGACGGGCATGATCAGGACAGACCGTGATCGGTCAATCCGCTCCTTTGCAAATTGGGCAAGGAGAGGACCTAATGCGTCGGCCAGAATTGATTTTGAGCCATATTTGAGACGGTGGATCCCCTTCAGAATCGCTCCCTCATAACGGTATGGCGCCCACGCGGCTTCGTAAAAAGGTCTTTTTCTCAGGCAGTCTTCACAGAGGTGATCCTCCCTTACTTCTGAAGAAAAGGGCTGACCGCATATCGGACACAAGGGAGAGCTGATGCAAGGGAAATCGGCCATACAGTCCGGACAGAAGAATGCTGAATGGGTCTCTCTGACCAGAGGGCCCTTCCAGAGAAAACGGCCGCAGACGACGCATCGCGGGGGGTAGATGGTATCTGCTAACTGACTAAAAAAAGACATTATTTTTCTATAGAGCCCGTGCTGTTGTCCTGAATGGCGGTCTGGGAGTCCCTGACAAATTCCTCAAATGAACACTCTCGATCGATCCCGCGGCAGGCCATTTTGGCCATTTCCCAGGTTTCCCGGTCCTTGACATTTGCAGGGTAGTAGGGCCACAGGGCGCATCGAGCCGGTTTGACCGGATGGATTCGGCACCCTTTCCCTTTCTCGTAAAAGATACAGAAACGGTCCTCCCCGGTTGTCACATACGTGCGGCCATTCCTTTGTTCACAGAACCTGGCCAGGAACTCTTCCTTAAGAATGCCGAGGAATCGGGAGATTCTCTCTTGCTCATCCTCATCAAGAAAGATGCCTCCTTCGCCGTAGCAGCAGTCGCCGCACATCTTACAGTCAAATGTCGTCATGGGAAATAGACCTAACGCAGCAAAGCCGCAACCAAAAATATTTCACACGAAGCCACGAGGCCACAAAGGGGCGAAAAGGGTCCTCTTGTTCGAAGTAACAGGAAAAAAACATGATGTGTCATGCAATCCTTCACGCCAACAAGCGCATATATTCTTTCTGTGCCTCCAGCACCACCCCTGCAATCAGCTCCTTGAACGGGATGTCATCATTTCTGTTCCCACTTTCAATCGTCTGGAAATAATCGGCCCTTATCGTGGGCGGAATGATAGCGACAGGATACCCCCTCTTGAGCAGTTCCAGGTTCATCAGCAATCTGGCGATCCGTCCGTTTCCGTCGATAAAGGGATGTATTTGAACAAATTTCAGATGAACCGACGCAGCACAGAGAACAGGGTGAATGTTATGGCGCATCTCCGGCAACTCATCGATGAAGTGTTTCATCCGGTCCGGAATTTCTCCAGGCCTCGGCGGTGTGAATGCGGAACCGGTGATCAATACCTTGACACCCCGGTATTTGCCGGCATGGGCTTCATCAATCCTGTGGTAAAAGAGGTGATGCATTCGAAGAATGTCGGCCTCGACGATCTCCTCGTTTTTAACAAGCTGATACATAAAATCATAGGCGTCACTGTGGCCTGCGGCTTCAAGGTGATCCTTGAGCGGTTTGCCGCCGATGGTGATCCCGTCTTCCAGGACCACCTTTGTTTCGCTTTCATTGAGCGAATTCCCCTCCAGAGCATTGGAGGCATAGGTCAGACCGATACGATAATACTCCCGGAGTTGATGACGTTCTGTCCCGGTCAGCGGCCTTCGTGCGTCTAACTTTTCTTTGAGCGCGTCGATGCGGTCGAGCAGCTCGTTCAGGTGTGTCATGGTTCCTCTTCAAAGAAACGATTCAGCGCGTAAAGTAGTTTCGTTGTCCCGGTACTGACGCCCTGTTTGACATAATATACCAGAAAAACGGTACTTGCAATGCGAACAATGTCTCACGGCTGGATTATTCAGCAACGCCGTGATATGTTGAAGTTGATTCGTTTCAACATGATTGGCAGGCTTCACCATATATCAACCGGGGCAATGGGGAGGGCGTTCAAATGGCAAAAGATCCTGGAATCGGTAACAAAGTGGTGGGAACCGTTACAGGCGTGCGAGGTCACTGCGATGCGGGACATCAGGTTGGGGAGACATTTGAGATCAGTTGTCACAACCCCGCCGGGTTATGCGGGTTTTTCTATCACGATATCTTTCCCACCCTTTCCACTTTTCAATTCGGTGGGAAGATGCCGTGGTGGAATGGCGATACGATCGAGCTGCAATGCCCCGATCCCCATAACCTCGTAACCCTGAAGCTGGAGAGATCTGAGCGAAACAGATGACATCCCCGGGAGTTCGATCTGTCAGGCGGGAGGATGCTCTCTGACAATTCGGCCTGAGGGTTGCGAAGCTGACCGTCCACCTGTCAGCTTGTCCAGGTCCCAGTCAACGAGGAGCCTCAGCCTCGTGTTGTCGCCTTTTTTTCTGTAGATGAGATGCCCATTTTGGAGGCCGTACAGGAAGAGGTCTCGAGTGACGGCCACGTCATGTCGGCAGTAGTCGGTCAGTTTTTCCATCTCCCTCCGTCTGAACCATTCGACGGCCTGAAGGCCGTCCGCGGTCTTTCCCTGGTTCAGGGTCTCTTTGGCGAGATGGTCGAGACCGAGTCTAAAACCGAGACGTCGATACACATCCTCCAGGATGTCAAAGGTGGGGAGGTCTGACAGCTTTTCCTTCGAATAGGCCCCCAGGACGCTGTAATCAAACCGTTTGATATTGAATCCGATGATCAGGTCCGCCTTTCTCAAATGGGAGAGGAGGTCGTCGATCCGGTGTTCTTCAAACATCACAAAGTCGTTTTGAATGCTGTCAAAGAGGACCGCTACCGAGATCCGCATGAGATGGCTGTTTTGCCACCCGCCCACCTCCTGGGCCGTCTTTTGGGTCTCGATATCCAGGTAGAGAATCCGGGGGCCTCTCGTCTCTTCAGGAAACAACGCCTCATCCGGGAGCAGCTCCATCGGGGCCTCGTCTTCTGAATCCGACATGGCACTCAGGGGGATATGTCCAAGGAGTCCCTCGAGAATGATTTGTGCCGCTTTTTTATCCAGCGGTTTGTTGCCCGATCCGCACTTGGGCGAATGGATGCAGGAAGGACACCCCTCTTCGCATGGGCATTCTTTGATGACCTCCCAGGTCTTATCAAGGAGTTCCTGTATGGCGTCGAAGCCTCGCTGGGCCAGGCCCACGCCCCCGGGATAGGCATCGTAAATGAAGATGGCGCTTTTCCCCACCTGAGGGTGGTGGGGATAGCAGATCCCGCCCACATCGTTGCGGTCGCAGAGGGCAAAGAGGGGAAAGATCCCGATGGCCGCATGTTCGATGGCATGAATCCCCCCCATGAAATGGAGCCCTTTTCTCTCGATAAAGCCCGCGAGGCAGGGCTCGATCTCAATCCAAAACCCCGTGGTTTCAAAGACCTGGGGCGGAAGGTCCAGATCAAATACCCCGATCAGGCCCTGGCCCGGCAACGCCCGTTTCTCATAACCGGTAATGACCTCGGTGACCCGCAGCCTTCCTTCCCGTACCAGGAACTGTCCTCTGGGCCGGCTCCGTTTCACCTCGATAATCTCTGTCTCCTTTTGGCTGCGGGTGCGGGTAAAATACTTCAGGTGAGAACGGTGAACCACGATATCTTTTTTGTCCAGAAGGAGCCGGTCCACCTGGTACTGGCGGGCAAGGTGAAGATAAATGGCCCCCGGATGACATTCCTTGAAGGCCCGAATGCCGTCCACGGTCCCGATGGCCTCGCCCGTAGCCGCATCAAAGATCGTGTAGGTCTCCCCTGCGGATCGAATATTGACCGTGAGCTGCGGATTGCGTTTTGCCGAAAACCAGGCAGGCTCCCCTTCTGCGGTTCGATTCAGGCGGCCCTCTCTTTCCAGTTTTTCAAGGTGTCCGATCAGGTCATGGGGCCAGAATGCGTCGTCTTTGAGGGTGAGGGGGATCTCTGCAGCGGCACAGGGGAGATGGGCGTCCACCACGTAAGGGTTGTCCGGGTCCAGGACGGCGGCCTCGAAAGGCCTTTCAAAGAGGTCGTCCGGATGCTTCATAAAATACTGATCCAGTGCATCGGGCTTCCCCACCAGGATAACCATCGACTCCTGCCCGGATCGACCCACTCGGCCCCCCCGCTGCCAGGTAGTGATGATGGTCCCGGGATATCCCACCAGGAGGCAGATATCCAGGTATCCGATATCGATCCCCATCTCCAGGGCGCTGGTCGAAATCACCCCCAGCAGGTCGCCGTCGGCCAGGCGTTTCTCAATCCCCCGTCTTTCCGAGGGCATGAAGCCCGCACGGTAGGAACTGATCTTCTTCCTCAGTTCAGGCGCTAATTGAGAAACCCAGAGATGGATCAGCTCGGTCACCTTCCGTGCCTGGGTGAAAACAATGGTCCTAAAGCCATTCCGAATGCATTCGAGAAACAGCCTGGCCGAATAAAAATTAGGGCTTTCCTGCGGATTCAGGAAGAGAAAATGCTGGCCTGCCCTCGGGTTGCCGGTGGATCGGACTACCTCGAGCGGTTCCTCGATGAGCTTTTCGCCAAAGGCCTTCGGGTTGCTGATGGTGGCAGACAGAAGGATAAAGCGGGGAGACGAACCGTAAAGCCGGCAGAGACGCTTCAGCCGGCGGATGACTTGGTTGAGATGGGAGCCGAAAATGCCCCGGTAGGTGTGGACCTCGTCCAAAATCACAAATGAAAGGTTTCTGAGGAGCGGTTCCCAGTTCTGGTGAAAGGCCAGAATGCCCCGATGAAGCATGTCGGGATTCGTGAAAAGGATATTCGGCATCTGTTCCCGAATTTTCTTTCGTTGATAGGGGGTGGTGTCTCCATCGTAGACAGCGGCTGAGATTTTTCTCCCTTGAATGTTCTGAAGCCACAGGGAGAGATTCTTCAACTGGTCCTGTTCGAGTGCCTTGAGGGGAAAGATGTAGAGGGCCTTTGCCTCGGCATGGTTCAGGATCTCCTCGATGACCGCGACGTTGTAGATGAGGCTCTTGCCGCTGGCCGTTTCCGTGGCCACCAGGAGATTGGATCCTTTTTGCAGATGATCGATGGCCTCGGTCTGATGACAATACAGACGCTCCAGACCGAGACGCTTCATGGTCTCAAGGGTCTCGGAGCGGATGTCCGGCCGAGGACCAAACTCGGGCCCTCGGGGAGGGAGGAATCGGTGGTATACAACGGCGTCGCAGAAATCCGAATCAGCCTCCAACCGCCTGATATATTGGGAAAGGGTCACAGTGAGTGGCTATTTGGCATCTTTGTTGAGGGTTTTCCCGAACTTTTTTTGAAGAGCCCCTGAAATCTCCTGCTCGGTTAGCCTGGCAGTGGGTCCTGTTTTCCGTTCAACCTCGTTATGGGCAGACTTCAGTATATCGCTCATAAAGGTGTCGTTTTCGTCGCTCCAGGCGCTCCAGCCGTCGATGCCGATATATTCGTTATAAGACGTGGTGTAATAGGGGTCGTAGATCCGTACCCCCCGTTTTTCGTCGAACTCATAGCGCACAAATTTCCCGTCAAAAAGAGGAAAATCGTCATCCCCAAGCCCTAAAATCCTCAACAGGTCCTTGTGCTCCTCTTTCACTTCCATGATGGACTCCTTAAGATGTCGGTAATATTTTAGATGCTCAAGTTTCGCACCCGTTGGTGTCAGTAGGGAGGTGGCAGGGGGCCGTGGGGGTCTCTCCCTGAAAGACCGCAACACATTCTTCAGGCGAACCTGACAACGCCCCCGCGACGGTCAACACGGGGCCTCGGACAGGCAGAGGAGACTTGCCGCTTGAATCGCCCCTCCCCTGGGGCTGTCCGGCGACGGTTGTCAGGACCTCGCTGCCGTTCGATGCAATGATCCCCTTATTTGCGGCCTTTCAGGGAGAGACCCCCACGGCCCGGCCCATTGTCATCGCTTCTATCAGAAGGCCAAACAATAAGCAACCACCCGTTCAACGGGTGGTTTTGATGTCGCCCCTATAAGGGGCC